>NZ_CP121113.1:852500-1047500 GCF_029581395.1 Roseinatronobacter sp. S2
ACAAGGGCGCAAGTGGGCCAAAGGTTTCTTCCTGCGCCACCTTCATGGACTGGGTCACGCCGGTTACAACAGTCGGCTGGAAAAAGGTGCCACCCAATTCGTGGCGCTGCCCGCCGGTTACGATGGTGCCGCCATTGTCCGTGACATCGCGGATATGGTCTTCTACCTTCTCGACCGCGGCGGCGTTGATCAACGGACCGGCGGTCACGCCGTCGTCCATACCATCGCCGACTTTCAGTTGTGACACGGCGTCCGCCAGCTTTTTGGCGAAGGCATCATAAACGCCTGCTTGCACATAGATACGGTTTGCGCACACACAGGTCTGGCCGTTATTGCGGAACTTGGATGTCATCGCCCCTTCAACCGCCTTGTCCAGATCGGCATCATCAAACACAATGAAGGGTGCATTGCCGCCCAGTTCCATCGAACATTTCATGACCTGATCGGCGGCCTGCCGCAGCAGGATGCGCCCGACTTCGGTGGAGCCTGTGAAGGTCAGTTTGCGCACGATCGGATTTTCGCAAAATTCCTTGCCAATATCAGATGCGCGGCTGGACGGGACGACCGACAACAACCCCTTGGGCACGCCCGCGCGTTCGGCCAGCACTGCCATGGCCAGCGCTGAAAGCGGTGTTTCCGTGGCCGGGCGTGCAACGAACCCGCAGCCCACCGCCAATGCGGGTGCCACCTTGCGCGCAATCATCGCGTTGGGAAAATTCCATGGCGTGATGGATGCTGCAACGCCGATGGGCTGGCGCAGCACCGTGATGCGTTTGTCGGGCTGGTGGCCGGGAATCGTTTCGCCATAGACGCGCTTGGCCTCCTCGCCGAACCATTCGATGAAACTGGCACCATAGGCGATTTCGCCGCGTGCCTCGGCCAGCGGTTTGCCCATTTCCGCAGTCAGAATTACCGCCAGATCCTCTTGATTTTCCATCATCAGGTCGAACCATTTGCGCAGCACGCCTGCGCGGTCCTTGCCGGTGCGCGCGGCCCATGCATGGCGTGCCTTTTCAGCGGCGGCAATGGCGCGCGCGGCCTCTGCGCGGCCCAGATCGGCGACTTTGGCAATGACAGTGCCGCGCGCAGGGTTGCGCACATCAAAACGCGCGCCATCATCTGCATTTATCCATTCGCCGCCCACAAAGGCGCGCGTTTCCAGCAGCGACGGGTCGCGCAGCATGTGTTCAAGTTCTGTGGTTGTGTCAGTCATTTTCTTAACCTTTCTGGTGTCGCGTCTTGTCGCCGGATGCCGGACCAGCCCGCATTGTTGCAGTATGGATATATGTGCCAGCTTCTGTCGCGATGGTAATGATCTTTTAAACAGATTGCGACACTCTGCGATGTGATTGTGGTGCGCCATGGATATTCGGGTGCGCCGGCGTGGGGATTTGTGCGGATGTGGGTCAATGTGTGCGAAAGATTATTCCGACAAGGCAAGCGGCGCCGCATCTGAACGCGCCTATGCGGAAATGGTTGCCCAGCATGCCCCCGACGGGGTGATAATCAGTGGCCCGGATCGTTTGGCGCTATGGGTTAATCCGGCCTTCACGGCGCAGACCGGATACGGAATTGATGCGCTGCGCGACAAAATGGTGGTCGATGTGTTGCGCGGTGCGCAAACCGACCGCCACTGCCTGCAAAAGATAAATGACGCCTGCACGCAGCGGCGCGAAATTCAGACAGAATTGCAGCTATATGCCCGCGATGGCCGCCTTTTCTGGGTGGTGTTGAAGATTACGCCGGTTTTTGATGCCGCAGGTGTGCATACGCATTTCATCTCTCATATGCGCGACATCACGGAACGCAAGAAACTTGAACACCAGAATGACGAAATGCGTCAGGCCGAAGAATTACGCCAGTCCGAACGCCAGCTTCTGGCCCTCACGAGTGAGTGGCTTTACTCGGCAAAATCCTTTGATGAATTGCTGATGGTGGTGCAGCGCGCGATGCACACCCTGATCCCCGAAGCGGACGGGGCGCTATATATCTATGGTGCGTCGCGCAGCACGCTGGATCTGGCGACAAGCTGGGGCACCATCCCCGATTTTCCGCCCCATATCCTGCCGGATGATTGCTGGGCCTTGCGGCGGGGGCGGGCCTATGCCTACGGGCTGAAACCCATCCAGTTCACATGCGATCATGTGGCCAAACCGGACACACCCTATTTCTGCCTGCCGATTATTGCGCATGGCGAAACCATCGGCCTGCTGCACATCATCTTTGACGGGTTTGAAGAACACGGGCTAATGCGCCACATGCGCGATGATGTTCTGCGCAACCGCTGGGATGTGTCGCTGATCTGCGCCGAGCAGATCAGTCTTGCGATTGCCAATGTCCGGCTGCGGCAGGAACTGCACGACAAATCCATGCGCGATGCGCTGACGGGGCTGTGGAACCGGCGGTGGTTCATGGATCGCGCCCTGCGTGATTTCGCCATGGCCGAGCGCGAAGGGCGCGAAATCGCCCTGATCATGCTGGATGTCGACCACTTCAAGGCCTTCAACGACAGGTTCGGCCATGATGCGGGTGATCTGGTGCTGCGCGAAGTGGGGGGCATATTGACGCGGGCGGCCAGCGACAAGATACACCCCTGCCGCCTTGGGGGGGAGGAGTTTGTGATCCTGTGCCCAGATATGCAGGCCGCGGATGCCGCCGCGCTGGCCGACGGGATTCGCGCAGCCCTTCAGGCGTTGCGGCTGGCGAATGCGGGGGTGGAATTGCCGGAAGTTACTGTTTCGGCGGGGGTGGCGGTGTTCCCCACCCATGGCCGCAGCATCGAGGATGTTTTGAAAGCGGCCGATCAGGCGCTGTATCTGGCCAAGGATCAGGGGCGCAACTGCACGGTTATTGCATGACACCGGCGACACTGGCACACAAGTGCCACCTTGGGCCGAGTGCGCTGCAAAAGCGTGGAAGGATACGCATTATCAAAGGCTAGGTTGGCGTGCGAGAAGGGAAATAAACGCAGGCACACCATAGAGAATGTTGCTCAAAAGTGGGAACCGGTTTTGAGCTTCTCGAACATGCGCAATCAATAACTTAGAGCATGTCTCGTGAATGCGAATGAACGTGATATGCTCTAGCGGCGTGCGCCGAATATGGCAGAGCCGACGCGCACATGGGTTGCGCCATGCGCAATTGCAACTTCGAAATCGTCGCTCATGCCCATGGACAGCGCATCCAGCCCGTTGCGCGCGGCCATCTGTGCCAGCGCGTCAAAATGGGGGGCGGGGTCGTCATTCACGGGGGGGATGCACATCAGCCCCAGCACGGGCAGGTCCAGCGCGCGGCAATCCGCGATGAAGCTGTCGGCATCATCTGGCAGGATACCGGCCTTTTGCGGTTCCGCGCCGGTGTTGACCTGCACGAACAGGTCGGGGCAGTGGCCCAGTTCCTGCGCCAGCCGCGCAAGGCTGCGGGCCAGTTTGGGGCGGTCCAGTGAATGGATGGCCTGAAACAATTCCATGGCCGCGCGGGCCTTGTTGCTTTGCAGCGGTCCAAGCAGGTGCACATCCAGCGGGCCGAATTCCGCGCGCCAGTCGGGCCATTTGTCCGCCGCTTCCTGCACACGGTTTTCACCGAACAATCGGTGACCGGCGTGCAGCACGGGTAAAACGCGGTCATGGGGTTGTTCTTTGGACACGGCAATCAGCCGCACGGAGGCGTTGGCCCGCCCATGGGCTTTGGTGGCGCGGGCAATGCGGGTGGTGATGTCAGTCAGGGACATGGGTGCGCCTTGGTTAATTGCCAATGAAAACATGCTGCCCGCGCGGGCGGTTCATGGGCTTTTCCGCGTCAAAGCCGAAACCGAACCGCGTGCCGCCATCGGTTTCGGCGGAAAACTGGAACCTGACCCTTGCGCGGCTGACAAATCGCGCGCGGCTGATGTTTTCATCGCTGCGCGCGGGGCGGTCGGTCCAGACAATGCCCATGCGCGCATCACCGGAAATTTGCAGGCCGGGGTTTTCGCGCCAGTCGCGGGCCCCGTCGCGGTGTTGGGCGGGGGCGGACGTGGCCAGTGCGGTGATGGCCAGCGCCAGTGTTATGAGGGGGGCGGCCCGCATTCAGCGGTTGCCAAGGCGGCGCACATCATGGCCTGCGCCCATGAAAACCCCGCCGACCCCGTCAAACACGGCGGATGTGGTTTCGCACCCTGTCAACAGGACTGCGCCCAGCACTACGGCCATCAGCGCGGGGTGTTTGCTGCGTTTTGCGGGGGAAACTGCCTGTTCTTGCCCTATCATGCTGCCCTACCTTTTGCGGTTATGATTGCGCACAGTATAGCAGAGGGGGCGGGGGAATTTGAACAGAAAAGCGTGAGAAAAGAAAAGAGCGGGCAAATGCCCGCTCTTTCCGTATAACCAATGATCGGTAAGGATCAGAAGCTGAAGTTCAGACCGAAGTCAGCGCGTGTGCGCGAAGGTGCAGCGCCGAGGGACGGACCAAAAGCAGCGTTCACGTTAGCTGGCGCGTTGTAGCTGGAAGGTGTAACAGGTGCTTTGGTTGCGCCAATACGGGCAATACCGCCCACCAAGGTTGCGCCGCCGCCCAAGTCGTAGCTTGCGCCAATACCGTAGTTGGTGGAGGACTGGATGGTGCGACGAGCATAAGCTGTAACCGTGGTTGCGTCGAATTCACCCGTAACCGACAGGCCGTAATGGCTGCGCGACAGGTTGGTCCGACCACCAAGCATTGTTCCCAGATCGCCACCAACACGGCCGGCAACTGCCTTGATCGTGAAGCCTTCCATCTCGTATTCAGCACCGATGATGATATGGCTTGCGCTAAATTTGGTGTTGTTGGACGGATCTGCAATATCGTTGTAGCTTGCTTTGCCTGCTTCATAACCAGCCGACAGTTTCAGGCCATCCATGGAGTAGCTGACACCCAATGCGTAGAGCGTGTCTTTGTAGTTTTCTGTTGCAGGGCGGCTAACTGCAACATTGTTCACAACGTCAAAACCACCATTGTCAGTGCGGCGCTGCTGGCCGACCGATGCGCGGAAGGTGAAGGAGTCGATGCTGTAAGCATACAGCACAGCTGTACGACGGCCAAAGTTGGTTGCCCGACCTGTTGCGAACGTGCGGTCCAGATATGTTGCCTCTTGCGGGTCACCAAGATCGGTCAGGCTAATCGCATCAATGTCACCGACGGTTGCGCGTGCAGCACCTGCAACGTCACCGAATGTCAGGCGACCGAATTCGCCATCGATATACACGCTACCGTTAGCCATTGCTGTGCCGCCGGAGTTTGCGTTGCCGAACTGGTCGCCGCGTACGCTTGCGCCGAACGCCAGACCGGAATCTGTTTCACCGGACATGGTGAAGTTGACGCGGATACGGCTTGTGAACTGCAGTTTTGCGCTGTTGGCACCAGCGGAGTTGTCACCAGCGCGGTTGTCGTATGCGATACCCATGCGAGCCGAACCCGACATGTTGACCTGTGCAGCGGCTGCGCCTGCTGTCATGACCAGTGCGGTCGAAGCAAGAAGAAGCTTTTTCATTTGTTTTTCCCTCGTTATCTAAGGTGTTCCTCGCCTTACCACTCAGGCAAGGTCTGAGCCTGTTTCTGACTTTTGCCCCTGTAATTCAAGCCAAAGCGAATGCCGCCCTGATCAGCCCGCAAAAATGGTGCAGTTTTGCCACGCCTTGGGAGTGTGGCGAAACGCTGGCCTGCTGGTGCGGGCGCTGTGGGCAGGGAGTAAGCGTTTGTAAAATTGTTATAAAATGTAGCATTTCGGGTGGGCCAGTGCGCGGCCTTGCGGCGGGCGGGTTTTTTGGGCGGCACGGCGGGGCCGTGCGGGCGAATCGCGCGGGGGGCTTGCGGTCCTGTGCCGTGATTGCCGTGACAGGCTGGAATTGAGGGGGGGCGCGGCCCTGTGGCGCAGGTTTAGCCCTTTTTCCGGTGGCAGGTAGTCGTTATGTCAGGGGGGCGCGCGGATACGCAGGTATATAGTATAGGGGGCCTTATGGCAGTCGTCGGCCAGATAGCAGGATTTGTCGTCATCGCGGTCATGGTGGTCGTTGTGTTGTTGCGCGCGGTGTCGCGGGCGCGCACCGGTGGCGCGGCGGACGGGGTGGAACGCGCGATGCGGGTTTACCGCGACCAGTTGCGCGAAGTGGACCGCGACCTGTCGCGCGGCACATTGGAGCAGGCAGAGGCGGACCGCCTGCGTCTGGAAATCCAGCGCCGCATTCTTGATCTGGATAAGGGGGGGCGCGGGGCGGGCGTGCCGTCATCGCCGCGTATGCGCGCTGTTATGGTGGGCGTGATCGGTGTGCTGCTGGCGGGGGCAGGGTGGCTGTATCTGACCTATGGCGCGGTGAATTACCCCGACCAGCCGCTGGCCGCGCGCCATGCCGATGCGGACGCCGCGCGCGCAGACCGCCCCAGTCAGGCGCAGCTAGAGGCCGATTTTGCCGAGATGCGCCCTGATGCGCCGGATTTTGAGGACCGCGCCGATCTGGAACCGATGGTGGCGCAACTGCGCGAGGCACTGGCAAACCGCCCCGATGATGTGCGCGGGCATATCCTGCTGGCGCAAAACGAATCGCGGCTGGGGAATTTTCCGGCGGCGGCGGTGGCGCAGGCGCGGGTGGTAGAATTGCGCGGCGATGATGCGGATGCGCAGGAATATGCGTTCTGGCTGGATTTGCTGGTGCTGGCGGCAGGCGGCATGGTGTCGCCCGAGGCCGAGGAGGTGATCGAGCAGATATTGCGGCGCGATCCCGCCAACGGGGTGGCCCTGTATTATACGGGGCGGATGTATGCGCAGACAGGGCGGCCCGACCTGACATTCCGCGTGTGGCGCAGGCTGCATGACCAAAGCGCGGGCGATGCGCCCTGGATGCCGGAGATTCGCGCATCCCTGCCGGAACTGGCGCAGATTTCGGGCGAGCCGCGCTATCAGTTGCCGCCGCGCCCTGCGCCTGCATCGGCGGGCGGGCGCGCGCCAAGTGCGGCCGATATTGATGCCGCCATGGAAATGAGCGGCGAGGACCGCGCCGCGATGATCGAAGATATGGTGGCGTCGCTGTCGGCGCGGCTGGCCAATGACGGCGGCACGGCAGATGACTGGGCGCAACTGGTGCGGGCGCTGACAGTGCTGGACCAGCGCGAACAGGCAACCGCGATTTTGCAGGAAGCGCGCACCGTGTTCGCCGCGCGCGCCGAAGATCTGGCACTGATCAACGCTGTGGCCGAAGACGTGGGCCTGTCTGCGGGCAGTTCTTTGGATGGGGCGCCCTGATGGCCGTGTTTTCGAAATTTGATGCGTTTGTGGCCGCGTTGCCGGTGCGGCAGGCGCTGGCGGGGCTGGACCTTGGTGAAAAGACCATCGGGGTTGCCGTGTCGGACCGCATGTTGTCGGTGGCCAGCCCGTTGCAGACTATAAGGCGGCGCAAGTTCGGGCTGGATGCGCAGGCATTGCTGGATATTGTGGCGGGGCGCGATCTGGGCGGGCTGGTGCTGGGCCTGCCGCGCAACATGGACGGGTCCGAGGGGCCGCGCTGCCAGTCCACCCGTGCGTTTGCGCGCAACCTGTCGGCGCTGACGGACCTTCCGATCGGGTTCTGGGATGAACGGTTGTCCACGGTTGCTGCCGAACGCGCGTTGCTGGAAGCCGACACATCGCGGCGCAGGCGCGCAGAGGTGATTGACCATGTGGCGGCCGGTGTCATCTTGCAAGGCGCGCTGGACAGGCTGGCGGTGTTGCGGCGGGCTGTATAGGGGTGCGTGTTTTGGCACTGGTCCGCCCCTGCCACCGGATTATCTTGCGCAGAACGCTGATTTCGCCAAGGGCATATTCACATGAGTGACGCAGTATGGAAACGAGATGAAATTGAAAGCCCGTGCATCAATGTCTGCGTCATCCACCCTGAATCGCGGCTGTGCACGGGGTGCTTGCGGTCAATAGACGAAATTTCGCAATGGTCGCGGATGACGCCGCAGGCGCGTCAGTCTGTCATCGCAGACCTGCCGGGGCGTCAGGCGCTGATCGGCAAACGGCGCGGCGGGCGCAAGGGCCGTTTAAGCCGGTCGTAAGCGTGAAGCGATTTAACTGATTGGTCTGGGGGGCGTCGCAGCGTGGCAGTGTTTGTGCGGCTGTGTCGGCATCTTGGCATATCCGGGCGCGACACTGCACAGCGCCTGCCCGGATACGCGATAGTCTGCGCTGGTCCTTAGTCGTTGACCGCGTCCTTCAGGGCTTTTGCCACAGTGACCTTCACGGCCTTGTCGGCAGGCTTGGTCATGGTTTCGCCGGTGGCGGGGTTGCGCACCTGACGTTCGGGGCGTGCGCGGCACATGATCTTGCCGATTCCGGGCAGGGTAACTGCACCGCCCGCTGCGACCTCACGCAGGACAACTGCCGATACAGCATCGATTGCTGCGGATGCAGTTTTCTTGTCGGCACCCATTTCTTCTGCAAGTGCTGCGACAAGCTGGGTCTTGGTCATCGGTTTGGTCGTCATCTTACTCTCCTGATATTGAGTGCGTGGCGCGAATGGCCCTGACACTTGATATTTTCGCTGCGCATCTAGCCCTAGTTTATGTCCGCTGACAATCACCCCAAGGCAAGAAAAAACGGCCTTTTGCGCCGAAATTGCCGATTTCTTACATTATAGAAAGGCAGTTTCGTTGAAACTGCGCAGTTTTCGGCTGTGAATCCGCTCCAGCGGCATGTCGCGCAGCGACTCCATTGCGCGAATACCGATGCGCAAATGGCGGGCCACCTGGGTCTTGTAGAAGTCGGACGCCATGCCCGGCAGTTTCAGTTCCCCATGCAGTGGCTTGTCCGATACACACAACAGGGTGCCATAGGGCACACGAAAGCGGAAGCCGTTGGCCGCGATTGTGGCACTTTCCATATCCAGCCCGATGGCGCGCGATTGCGACAGGCGTTGCACCGGGCCGGACTGGTCGCGCAATTCCCAGTTGCGGTTGTCGATTGTCGCGACTGTGCCCGTGCGCATGATCTGCTTCAGCGCGTAGCCCTCCAGTTGCGTAATCTCGGCCACGGCGTCTTGCAATGCGATCTGGATTTCGGCCAGCGCGGGGATGGGCACCCAGACGGGCAAATCCGCATCAAGCACATTGTCTTCGCGCAGATAGGCATGCGCCAGAACGAAATCCCCCAGCGCCTGACTGTTGCGCAAGCCCGCGCAATGGCCCACCATCAGCCACGCATGCGGGCGCAGCACGGCAATATGGTCGGTGGCGGTTTTGGCATTGGACGGGCCAACCCCGATATTGACCAGCGTGATCCCCGCGCCATGCTTGCGCTTCAGGTGGTATGTGGGCATTTGCGGCAGGCGTGCCAGTGTGGGGATGTCCACATCAGGGTCCGTCACTTCCACATTGCCGGGCGCGATGAAGGAGGTGTAGCCGCTGTCGGGGTCACGCAGTTGGGCGCGGGCAAAATCCTCGAATTCATCGACATAGAACTGGTAGTTGGTAAACAGGATGTGGTTCTGGAAGTGTTCGGGCGCTGTGGCCGTATAATGCGCAAGGCGTGCCAGCGAATAATCTATTCTTTGGGCCGTGAATATCGCCAGCGGTCGTGACCCGTCGGCATTGGCCACGCGGTCGCCATTGACGATATCATCATTGGTGGTCGACAGGTCCGGCACGTCAAATATATCGCGCAGCGAAAGTGTCATTTCGCCGTTTTCCGGCAGCACGATATCCCCGCGCCCCGCCATGGCAAAATGCAGCGGTATCGGTGTGTCCGACGGGCCAATGCTGACGGGCACATTGTGATTGCGCATCAACAAGCCGATTTGTTGTTTCAGGTAGTGACGGAACAGGTCTGGGCGGGTCACCGTGGTGGCATATATGCCGGGTTCCGCGACATGGCCGAAACTTAGTCGGGAATCGATGCGGTCAAAGCGCGTGGTGACAAGCCTGATTTCGGGATAGAAGGCACGGTATCTGTGCGCGGCCACATTGCCGCTGGCGGTATGGTTGAACCCTTGCACCAGAAAATCCAGTGCTTCGCAATACAGGGCTTCAAGGTGGGCGACCGCGTGTTCGGGATCGGTGAAAAAGCGGTGCTCGTGCTGCGGCGGTGTCAGAATTGCGGGCGATTGGGTCATGCCTGTTGCGGGCCTTCTTGTATTCGACATATGGGCGTTAAACGCTACAGTGCCACTGACGCGGTCTGTGAACAAGCGCTGTGCGCGCGCAAAATCACTCTTTCCCCGTGGCAGGCAATCGTCTAGCGTTCGGCCATGACGACAGCATATATCACCCATCCCGATGCGCAACTGCACCAGACACCCGCTGGTCACCCTGAACAGGCGGCAAGAATGGCCGCCATCGAGGCAGCGCTTGGCGGCGCTGAATTCGCGGCCCTGATGCGACATGATGCCCCTTTGGCCAGTGATGCGCAGTTGCTGCGCTGTCATCCAGAACCCTATCTGGACCGTATCCGCCGCGCGATTCCGGCCGCAGGCATATATCAGCTGGATGCAGATACGCATGTATCAAACGGGTCGCTGAATGCCGCGCTGCGTGCAGCTGGCGGGGCCTGTCTGGGCGTAGATATGGTTTTGCGCGGCGATGCGCGGAATGCCTTTGTCGGTATGCGCCCGCCGGGGCACCATGCTGAAACATCCACACCAATGGGGTTTTGCCTGTTCGGAACTGTTGCGATTGCGGCGCGTCACGCCATGGAACAGCACGGCCTGTCGCGCGTGGCGGTTGTGGATTTCGATGTGCATCACGGCAATGGCACGCAAGATCTGCTTTGGGACGAGTCCCGCGCGTTGTTCATTTCCAGCCACCAGATGCCGCTTTGGCCCGGCACGGGGGGCGCGGATGAACGCGGCGCGCATGGCAATGTCATGAATGTGCCGCTGGCACCGGGCACCGGTGGTGCATCATTCCGGCGTGTCTATGAAGATATCGTGTTGCCGCAGCTTGACCGTTTCGCCCCCGAACTGGTGCTGATTTCGGCGGGGTTTGATGCCCATCGCGATGACCCCCTGGCGCAGCTTGAACTGTCGGAGCGCGATTTCGCCTGGGTGACGGGGGCGCTGTGCGATATTGCTGCGCGTCATTGTGATGGCCGGGTGGTGTCTGTGCTGGAAGGGGGCTATGATCTGCCCGCGCTGTCCGCGTCGGTCGCGGCGCATGTAGCAGTCTTGATGGAGCAGCAGGAATGACAGATAAACCCGTTTCCGAAATGAGCTTCGAAGAAGCCCTGCGCGCGCTTGAAGATATTGTCACGCGGCTGGAACGCGGCGATGTCCCGCTGGAGCAGTCGATCACGCTTTATGAAACCGGCGCTAAGCTGAAAAAGCAATGCGAAGAACGCCTGAACGCGGCGCAGATGCGGGTTGAAGCGATCCGCCTGTCCGAAAACGGCACCCCCGAAGGGACGGAGCCGTTTTCCGCATGACCGGCTTTGTCGTTCGGCTGGCCGATGCCGCCAGTGTGACCGAGGCACGATTGCAGGCCGAAATAGTTACCCAACCTGCAAGCACAGTGCGCGATGCCATGGCCTATACCGCGCGCGGTGGCAAGAAACTGCGCGGGTTTCTGGTGCTGGAGGGGGCGCGCCTGCACGGGGTGGGGCGGGAACTGGCTGTGCAGCCCGCCGCCGCAATAGAGGCGGTGCATGCCTATTCACTGGTGCATGATGATCTGCCCGCGATGGATGATGACAGCCTGCGCCGTGGTCAGCCCACAGTGCATGTGAAATGGGACGAAGCGACCGCCATTCTGGTGGGCGATGCATTGCAGGCGCTGGCCTTTGGCCTGCTGGCCCGCGATGATGCGGCGCCAACCCCGCAAGCGCGGCTGGCCTTGCTGGCCACTCTCGCGCAGGCATCGGGGGCGGCGGGCATGGTGCTGGGGCAGGCGCTGGATATTGCGGCGGAAACGTCACCCGCCCCCCTGACGCTGGCGCAGATCACGCAATTGCAAGCGTGCAAGACCGGCGCGCTTATCGAATGGTCCGCATGTGCGGGGCCGCGCATGGCGGGGGCCGATACCGGCGCGCTTGCGGCCTATGCCCATGCATTGGGGCTGGCCTTCCAGATTGCCGATGACATTCTGGATGTCGAGGGCGATCCCGCCCTTGCGGGCAAGCGCCTGCAAAAGGATGAAGCGGCAGGCAAGGCCACTTTTGTGTCGTTGTTGGGGCTGGACGGGGCAAAGGCGCGTGCGCGTGATCTTGTCGCGCAGGCGCAAGCGGCCCTTGACCCATACGGTGCGCAGGCTGATGTGTTGCGGCAGGCCGCGCAATTCGTTATCGCACGGCAAACCTGAAGGCCGTGCCAAAGGGAATGCGCCGCGCAGGGGAAAGGAACCGCCATGCCGCAGACACCGCTACTGGATAAAGTAACCTCGCCCGCTGATTTGAAGCGGCTAAGCGACCGTGAATTGCGCCAGCTTGCGGATGAGTTGCGCGCGGAAACCATTGCGGTTGTGTCGGAAACCGGCGGGCATCTGGGGGCCGGTCTGGGGGTGGTGGAACTGACGGTGGCGTTGCATGCGGTATTCGACACGCCGCGTGACCGGTTGATCTGGGATGTATCGCATCAATCCTATCCGCATAAAATCCTGACAGGGCGGCGCGACCGGATGCGCTCCCTTCGTCAGAAAGACGGGCTGTCGGGGTTCACCAAACGATCGGAATCGCCCTATGACCCGTTCGGGGCTGCGCATAGTTCGACCAGCATTTCAGCCGCGCTGGGCTTTACCATGGCGCGCGAGTTGGGCGGCGCACCCGACCCCGCCCTGGGCGATGCCATTGCGGTTATCGGCGACGGGGCCATCAGCGCGGGCATGGCCTATGAGGCGCTGAACAATGCAGGCCATCTGGGGCGGCGCATGTTTGTCATCCTGAACGACAATGAAATGTCGATTGCACCCCCTACGGGTGCGATGTCCAGCTATCTGTCGCGGCTTTATGCCGAAAAGCCGGTGCAGGACATCAAGCATGCCATGAAAGGTGCCTTCAGCCTGCTGCCCGGGCCGCTTCAGGAAGGGGCGCGCCGCGCCAAGGACTTGCTGAAGCACGCGACCGTCGGCGGCACCTTGTTCGAGGAGTTGGGCTTTAACTACCTTGGTCCGATTGACGGGCATGATCTGGACCAGTTGCTATGGGTGCTGCGCACCCTGCGCGAACGCGCGGATGAACCCATGTTGATTCATGTCCTGACGAAAAAAGGCAAGGGCTATGCCCCTGCCGAAGGGGCGGCAGATCGCGGGCATGCGCGTGCCAAGTTCGACATGGTGTCGGGCAAGCAGCACAAGGCCCCGTCGAATGCGCCAAGCTACACCAAGGTTTTTGCCGAGGCGCTGATCGCCGAGGCCCGCCGCGACGACAAGGTTGTCGCGGTCACCGCTGCAATGCCTGACGGAACGGGGCTGGACCTGTTCGCGCGCCAGTTCCCGAAGCGCATGTTTGATGTGGCCATTGCCGAGCAGCACGGCGTTACCTTTTGCGCGGGGCTGGCGGCCGGGGGCATGAAACCGTTCTGCGCGCTGTATTCGACATTCTTGCAGCGCGGGTATGATCAGGTCGTGCATGATGTGGCGATCCAGCGTCTGCCGGTGCGGTTTGCGATTGACCGCGCAGGGCTGGTGGGGGCGGATGGCGCGACCCATGCGGGCAGTTTTGACGTGGCCTTTCTGGCCAACCTGCCCGGCATGGTGGTGATGGCCGCCGCAGATGAGGCGGAACTGGTGCATATGGTCGCCACCGCCGTTTCCCATGATGACGGCCCTATTGCGTTTCGCTTTCCACGCGGCGAAGGCACCGGCGTGGACATGCCCGAACGCGGGCAGGTGCTGGAAATTGGCAAGGGGCGGATGATCCGCGAAGGATCGCGGGTGGCCATCCTGTCCTTTGGCACGCGCCTGAGCGAAGTGTTGCTGGCGTGCGAAGCGCTGGCGGCCAGGGGAATTACCCCCACGGTTGCAGATGCACGTTTTGCCAAGCCGCTGGACCGTGACCTTATTTTGCAACTTGCGGTCAATCATGAAGCGCTGATCACCATTGAAGAAGGGGCCATTGGCGGCTTCGGCAGTCATGTGGCGCAACTTCTGGCGGATGAAGGCGTGTTCGATACGGGGCTGAAATACCGGTCCATGGTGCTGCCTGATACGTTCATAGATCAAGCCAGCCCGCATGACATGTATGCCGCCGCAGCAATGAACGCGCCCGATATTGAAGCCAAAGTTTTGTCTGTTTTGGGGGTGGCGCAGCTTGGCAAACGTGCCTGATTAACTGTTTGTGCGGGGGGATATGCACAAACCCTCTGGTCAGATGCCTTATTCCATACTATATCAGTCGGGTATGAAGGGGGCGTCTTGATGGGTTTGCAAAAGCAGATAGTTGCACCGAATGCACCACAGCCGTGGGGCCGTAACGAAAGCCACATGGCCGCGTTGTCGATGCTGCGTGTCCTGATGCGGCAATGTCGCGCCAAGGCCCGTCTGGAACCGTTCGAGGCTTGCGCGGTGCTGCAAAACGCCCCGCATGAAGGCGCGCAGCCCTATGCTGATGCGTTGTTGCGCGTTCTGGCGCAAGGTCTGGCGCATGGGCCGGTTATCCACCGCTTGGGCGCGACCGAATGTTCGTTCGATGAAAACTGGCTATTGGCGCTTATGGATGCGATTTCGCGTGATGACCGCGCCAGCACGGCATTTTTGCTGCGTGCGCGCCTGCCTTTGCATTTGCGCCGTCATGTGGGGTGGCTGACCGCACAGATGATGCAACGCGTAAGCCGCCTGAAACCTGATTAAATTCGTAAGTTTTAGAATCTTTCTAAAAAAGCTTGAAACGCGCGCGCGCCTCGCTTATCTTGATTGCAAGCGGGTAGCCAGCAGTGTCGCAAGCCAGTCCCGTGTTGCATAATCCATGATTCGTTGAATGACAGGAGGGTTCCTTATGACCCAGACAGCACAACAACTGACCCCCAGCGCACAAGAAGCCATTTGCGAAGCGCTGAACCAATGCGTGGCGGAAACCGCCGTCACCACAATGCTTGCGCAGAACTTTCACTGGAATGTCACCGGCATGGCCTTTGGGCCGCTGCATGATATGTTCCAGAAAATCTATGAGGATCACTTCGTTGCACAGGACGATCTGGCCGAACGCGTGAAAGCGCTTGGCGGACATGCCGAAGGGCAGCTTTCACGTATGCTCAAGCGTTCCAAAGTGGCAGAGCATGACGGGAATGCCAGCGCCGAGGTGATGATCGAAACCATGGCCAAGGCGCAGGATACGCTGGCCGCAACGCTTGCGGGTGCCGCTGCCGTTGCCGAAGAACATGGCGACCTGCTGACGCAGGATCTGGCCATCGGGCGCGGGCAGGTTCATGAAAAATTTGCATGGTTGCTGCGCGCGCACTTGGGTTGATATCTGCTAAAACGGCGCTTTAACGCCTTTCTTCTCGCAACGCTTGCGATAGGCGTCTGGCCAGTGGCGGTATTTTCCAAGATCGTTTTGCTGATGCATCAGAAGGTCCAGAAAGGCCCTCTGGTGCGTTTCTTTTTTCAGCTTCTTGAACATGGATTTCTGCGGCTTGGTCATCGAACATCCGATGCAGTGACCTTCGCGTTTGAATTTGCACACGTCAATGCAGGGCGAGGGGATCTTGCTCATTCTTGTGGTCCTGACTGGCCCCGGGGCGGGGCAACTGGCTGGGCTATTTGGTCAAGATAAGTTTTCGCGTCCGGGTGATGCGCAGTGTATATACCTGCCCGTCAAGGGCGATGTGCGCAGTTGCCCCCCCGTTTGTCAGGATGGCTGCGTCGTGACAAGGCAATTCAGGATCAGGTGCGGCACCGCTGAATTGTGTGTCGCATCGGGTGTCCATGTCCATTTCGGTGCGCATCTGCTTTTCGGTCATGGAGTGTTCACAGATACGGTGCTTTGAAATAACAGCCAATCTGTCAACGCGGAATGTTCGGGCAAGCAGGTGCAGGGTTCATCGCAAAACAACTCCAGAACTTCGGCGCGGCACTGGTGGTCGCAGGTTCCACGATACCGTTCGGTTCGGGGGGCCATTTTCCGGGGCATTTGCGATGTGCTCAGTGTCATGTTCAGCGCCCGAAACAGTCCGGCTGCATGTGCCGGAATTGCGTTTGAACCGGGCTGACCTGACGGTTGGCTTGGTGTTATCTAAAACCTATCAAAAAAGTCGGAATAGTCAAGGCCGATATGCAGTGTGCTTCAGGCGGTCTGGGATTTGTGATGGCGCGCAAATATTCCTTCGGCTACGGCCTGACCTTTGGGGCGCAATGCCAGCAAACCGTCGCGGCGCTCTATCAGGTCGCGGTCCAGTGCGCGCAATATCGTGGCGCGTGCACGGTGTTCCGACCAGCGCAGGTGGTCGGTCAAGGCGCGGCGGGTGTTTTCTTCCGGCATGTCGGGGCTGTCTTGATGGGTGTATAGATGGGCAACCAATGTCCGGCAGTCATGGTCCAGCCGTTCCGAACCTTGGCGCAGCGCCTGCGATACCAGCCCGCGGCCCGGTGCCAGCAACAAGGCCAGCGCGAACCAAACGCCCGTCGTCGCGGCCATCATGCCCCCGATCGACACGTTCCAGTAAACCGCCAGCAGATATCCGGTGACGCAGGACAGCACCGAAATTGTGACCGCCAGCACGACCATAAGCCACAGTCGGCGTGTCAGCAGATAGGCCGTTGCAGGCGGCACAATCACAAATGCGATGAACAAAATAGCGCCCACCGCGTCAAAGGCCGCAACGGCGGTCACGCTGGTCAGGGTCAGGATCGCATAATGCAATACCCCCGGAAACAGCCCCAGCGCCGCCGCCAGACCGGCATCGAATGTGGTCAGTTTCAGTTCCTTCCAGAAGGCCAGAACAAAGGCCAGATTGACCGCGAAAACGACACTTAACGTGGCCACAGCAACCGGAATACGCACGCCCCCCAGTGTCAGTGTATGCAGCCACACAAACCCGATTTCGCCCAGAAGCACCGTGTCCACATCAATATGCACATTGCGCGCGTTCAGTGAAATCAGGATGACCCCTGCTGCAAATAATGCCGGAAAGATCAGCCCGATTGCGGCATCCATCTTGACCAGCCCCGATTTTGCAAGCGCTTCGGACAGAACCACCGTCAGCAACCCTGTGACTGCCGCACCCAGTATCTGGAAAGGGCCGGTCAGGTGGCCCGTCAGCATCCAGACCACGATGATCCCCAATACAATCGAATGGCTTATGGCATCGGTCAGCATGGAATTGCCGCGCAGCACAAGAAAACTGCCCAGCAATGCGCCCGATGCGCCAACCAGAATGCCGGTGGTCATGATCATGGCCGGGATTGATGCAAAATAGGCGTCAATCATGGGGTGTCCTTGTCTGCATCTGTCGGTGTGCCTGACAAGGCGCGCGCTTCGGCATGTCCGGCCTTGGTCAGTTCCCAATGGGGGGTTGTTTCGGGCGGGTGGGTGACTTGCTGGATCAGGCCGCGCCGTTCAAGTGCCTGTATCCGCATGGCGTGGGGGGCTGCGCCCAGTGCTGTGTTCAACATGCCGCGTTCTGCCTTGTAGGCGGTGTCGTCATGCGCATTTGCCAGGTCTTGCAGGGCTGTCAGAACACGCCCTTCGCTGATGCGTGCGCGCATGGCGCGCGCGGCCAGTGCCTGCCAGATCAGCCCGCGCCGTGGTGCCACCAACATGGAGATCACCACAAAAGCAGTCGCAATCAGCACGACAACCGGCCCTGTTGCAAGCCCGCGCGCAGACGCGCTGATCAACGCCCCCAATGCGCCCGCTGTCGCCCCAAATGCGGCAGACAGCACCACCATGGAACCTAGCGCGCGGGTCCATTGCCGCGCAGCCGCCGCAGGGGCAATCAGCAGGGCAACCATCAGCACAACGCCCACCAGTTGCAGGCCGATGACGATGGCGAAGGCCACCATCACGGTCAGCGCGCCTTCGATCCATGTCACCGGCAGCCCTTGGGCGCGCGCGAAATCCGCATCAAAACTGACCAGCTTGAATTCCTTCCACAGGGCCAGCACCAGTGCCAGCGCCGCCAGCCCGCCTGCGCCCATGATCCAAAGATCACTGCGCAGGATCGCGGCGGCCTGCCCGAACAGAAAGGTCGTCAACCCCGCCGAAGCCGCCCCGCCTTGGCCCTGAATATAGGTCAATGCCACAACGCCAACTGCGAAAAACACACTCAGCACAATTCCCAGCGCCGCGTCGGTTTTCAGGGTGGTGCGCCGCACAATCAGTTGCATGATCAATGCCGCCAGCGCGCCGGTGAAAAACGCACCCGCCAGCACACTGCCCAGATCGCGCCCGCCCGCCACAAGAAACCCAAGGCACACACCCGGCAGGGCGGCGTGACTAAGTGCGTCCCCCAGCAGGCTTTGCTGGCGCAGCACGGCAAAGGCCCCCAGCATGCCGCTGATGGCGCCCAGCAAGGCCGCACCGAACAGCACGGTCTGCACGATATTGCTGGACAAAAGCGCGGTCATTTCTGTGTGCCCGTGTCCGTATCTGTGCCCGTATCTGCACCCGTCTCTGTGGTCGCGCCCGATGCAATCATGGCCAGTTGCCGCCCGTAGGTGGCGCGCAGGTTTTCGGGCGTATAGGTTTCGGCAACCGGTCCTTGCGCGATGATACGAACATTCATCATCACCAGCCAGTCGAAATAACTTTGCACCGTTGTCAGATCATGATGCACCACGATGATGGTGCGCCCCTGTGCGCGCAGGCGGTGCAACAGGTCGATGATCACGGCTTCGGTTGCGGCGTCCACACCGGCCATGGGTTCATCAAGAATCAGGATCGGGGCATCCTGCACCAGCGCGCGGGCAATGAACACACGCTGCTGTTGCCCGCCCGAAAGCTGGCTGATCTGACGGTCGGCATAGTCCTGCATGCCAAGTTCGCGCAGCGCATCCAGTGCGCGCGCGCGATCTGCCGCATTCGGGCGGCGGAACCAGCCAATTTTGCCATAAAGGCCCATTTCGACCACATCGCGCGCCGTTGTCGGAAAATCCCAGTCAACGCTGTGGCGTTGGGGGACATAACCGATCTGGCCGCGCATCTGGCGCACCGGACGGCCCAGAAAACGGACATGCCCCGCGACAGGCCGCACCAGCCCCAGCGCGGTTTTCAACAGCGTTGATTTGCCAGATCCGTTCGGCCCGACAATCGCCGCCATCACCCCCGGCGGAATATCCAGATCAATGTCCCAAAGCGCGGGATCTGCGCCATAGGTTACGGTCAGATCTTCAACATGAAGGGCGAATTGAGGCTCGTGCAGGTTGTCGTCGCGCATTGTTTGTCTTTCTTGGGCGCAAGGCCGCAGTCCGGTGCGGACTGCGGCTGGATTGCAGATAGCACACCAGGATCAGTGTGCCATATCCCATGTTTCTGCCCATGCGTGCAGCGCGTCTGGCAGCGGGGGCACTGTGCCGCCAAGTGCCTGCGCGATGGTTGCCGTGTTATGGCGGATCATCCCGATATAGGTTCCATCGGCGGTGCCGTCATCGCCCATTGCATCGGAATACAATTCCCCCCCAAGGGTGACATCATGCCCCAAGGATTGCACTTCGGCAATCAGCGCATCAATCGTGCGCGGGTTCAGCGTGGTTTCCACGAAAACTGCGGGCACGTTATTGTCCACGACGAAGGCCGCGACATCGCGGATGTCGCGAATGCTGGCCTCTGATGTGGTGCTTATGCCTTCGATCGCTTCTGACGCTTCGATGCCATATGCGGCAGAATAATAGGCGAAGGCATCATGCGCGGTAATCAGCATGCGCTGATCTTGTGGAATGGTCGCAATGGTGTCGCCCACCCAGTTATGCAGGGCATCCAGCTGCACCAGGTAGTCATCAAGACCGGTCTGGATGGTGTGCGCGCAGGCGGGCCGCAAATCGGTGATGGCATCGGCGATGACAGGCGCAATCCTTGCCCAGCGGCTGACATCCATCCACAGATGCGGGTCAAGCGTTCCGGGGGCATCCGGGTCTGCCAGCAGATCGGCATCATCGAAAGTTGCTGCAATCAGCCCGACGGTCGGTGTGCGGTCCGAGAAATCCTGCAAGACACCCGCAAGCCGTTCTTCCAGTGCGGGATCGACGTAAAAGATCAGTTCCGCACCTGCAAGGGCCTGCACATCGCGCGGTGTGGCGGAGTAGTCATGCGGGTCGGTGCCCGTACCGATCAGCGTTGATATATCAACACAAGGGTCTGCAACATTGCGTGCCACATCTGCGATCATGCCGATTGTTGCCAGAACTTTCAGCGGTGCCTCATCGGCCATGGCATTGGGCGCAAGGCCCAGTGCCAGTGCAAGTGCGGTGGTAAATGTAATGGGGCGGTGCATTGTGACTCCTGTAGGTTCGGTGATGCGGGCAATATATGTAAATGAAAGTCATTCGCAAGAATAATCTACATAAGGCAGACTTCTTTGTGTTGAATCGCGTGACTGGCGGTTTTTCATAACCTAGGGGTTATGATATAAAGCGAAGAATATAATTTTATCCCGCAGCTGGATGTGTAGAATGCCCTTATGAAAACAGTCATTCACAATAACATAGTGCTGCATATCCGCGATGAAGGTCGACGCAATGGGGTGCCTGTGCTGTTCGCCAATTCATTGGGAACCGACTTGCGTGTGTGGGATGCGGTTTTACCGCTGTTGCCGGACGGGCTGCGGCTGATCCGGTATGACAAGCGCGGGCACGGCCTGTCGGACGCGCCGCCCGCCCCTTATACGATGGATGCGTTGGTGGCCGATGCGGCGGCGGTTCTGGATGAATTGCAGGTCACGAAAGCGGTCATTGTCGGATTGTCCATTGGCGGTATGATTGCCCAGGGGCTGGCCCATGCGCGCCCCGATCTGGTGCGCGGCATTGTGCTGATGGATACGGCGGCGCGCATTGGTCCTGAACAGATGTGGACTGATCGCATCAAGGCCGTGCACGATAACGGCATTGCGCCGCTTGCCGACGGGGTTCTGGCGCGCTGGTTTGCGCCCGCCTTTCACCGCGACCATGCGGGCCAACTGGCGGTGTGGCGCAATATGCTGTGCCGCACAACGCGCGACGGGTATGCAGGCTGCTGCGCGGCCATTGCGGGCGCGGACCTGACGGAAGCGACCCGCGCGCTGGATCTGCCCGCAATCGCCATGGCCGGAAGCGAGGATGGCGCAACGCCGCCGGAACTGGTGCGGGCCACTGCCGATCTGATGGGCGCACCGTTTCATCTGATTGACGGGGCAGGGCACCTGCCTTGCGTGGAAAATCCCGCGCGGGTGGCCGCGCTGATCGCAACTTTCCTGAAGGAGACAGCATGACCAACCGTTATGACACCGGAATGTCGGTGCGGCGCAGTGTTTTGGGGGATGCCCATGTCGACCGTGCCGAAGCGGCCCGCAGCGATCTGGACACGCCGTTTCAGACATTGATCACCGAAAGCGCGTGGGGCACCGTCTGGGCATCAGATGCGATAAGCCGCCGTGAACGGTCGATGCTGACATTGGCCTTGCTGGCCGCGACCGGCAATTTCGAAGAAATTCCCATGCATATCCGCGCAACCGCGCAAACCGGCGCAAGCGCGCGCGATGTCATGGAAGCGTTCCAGCATGTGGCGATCTATGCGGGCGTTCCGCGTGCAAATCACGCGATAAAACTGGCGAAAGCCACCTTTGCCGAGATGGAGGCGGCAAACAATGCTTGATGGACCATTGATTCCGCGCAACCGCGCGATACACCCCGACCCCTATGATCCGGGCTATAAAACCAGCGTGGCACGGTCCCCGAACCTGCCGCTTCTGTCGATGGATTCAACCCCGTCCGAAGAAACCGGACCACGTTTCGGACATGCCCGTTTTGGCGCGTTGGACAACAACCTGATCCTGAACTGGACGCGCGGCGCGGCCCCCGCAGTGGGCGAACGTATTTTGATGCATGGGCGCGTGCTGGATGAACATGGCCGCGCTGTGCCCGACACGCTTGTTGAAATCTGGCAGGCCAATGCGGGCGGGCGTTACCGCCATAAGAAAGATGGCTATCTGGCCCCGCTTGACCCCAATTTCGGCGGATGTGGCCGCACGCTGACGGACGCGCAGGGACGCTACCAGTTCCTGACCATTCGCCCCGGCGCCTACCCCTGGCCGAACCGCGGCAATGACTGGCGGCCCATGCATATCCATATTTCGGTATTCGGCCACAGCTTTGGCCAGCGCCTGATCACCCAGATGTATTTTGAGGGCGACCCGCTGATCCCGATTTGCCCGATCGCGGCAACCATCAAGGACCGCGCGCAACTGGACCGTCTGGTGGCCCCGCTGGATATGGCAGCGTCGAAACCGCTGGATTATCTGGCCTATAAGTTCGACATCGTGCTGCGGGGCCGCCGCCAAAGCATGTTCGAAAACAAACCGGAAGGGATGTGATCATGGTTCAGAAACTTAACATGCTGCAAGAAACCCCGTCGCAGACTGCCGGACCCTATGTGCATATCGGTATGATGCCGACCTATGCGGGCAACGCAGACACCTTTGACGATGAATTCGGCACAAGCCCGATTGCGGAAGGTGCGCAGGGCGATGTGATCGAGATTACAGGCTCTGTCTATGATGGAACGGGCTGGGCCATGCGCGATGCGCTGATCGAAAGCTGGCAGCCGGATGCACAGGGCAGATTTGCAGGGCAGGACGGCGCCGACCCCAAGGTTTCGGGATTTTGCCGGTTTGCGGTCGATGCCGAAAGCGGCGAGTTTTGTCTGCGCACCGTCAAACCGGGGTGTGTTGCCACCAGCGACGGCACCCTGCAAGCGCCGCATATTGTCCTTTGGATTGTCGCGCGCGGTATCAATATCGGCCTGCAAACCCGCATCTACTTTGAGGATGAGGATAACAGCAAAGACCCCATTCTGGCGCGTATTGAACAGCGCCCGCGTGTGGACACGCTGATCGCCAAAAAGACCGGCCCGGGGCAATACAGGTTCGATATTCGCTTGCAAGGCGATGGCGAAACCGTGTTTCTGGACATGTAAGCAGACCTGCGCCTTGCCCTGTTGCAGCAGACACAGGGCAAGGCGCATGACATCAAAGCGCGCGAATAAAGGACGTACCCGTCATGACCAATCCTTGCATCATCGCTGTGGCCATCACCGGTTCGGTGCCGACCAAGGCGAATAACCCCGCCGTGCCCGTGACCATCGCCGAACAGATTGAAAGCACGCAAGAAGCGTTCGAGGCGGGCGCGAGCATTGCGCATTGCCATGTGCGCAATGAGGATGAAACCCCGTCATCGGACCCCGATAAATTCGCGCGCCTGAAAGAGGGGCTGGAGAAACACTGCCCCGGCATGATCATCCAGCTATCCACCGGCGGGCGCTCTGGCGCGGGTCAGGCGCGCGGTGGCATGTTGCCCTTGCGCCCCGACATGGCCTCGCTGTCCGTGGGGTCGAATAATTTTCCGACACGCGTGTATGAAAACCCGCCTGACTTGGTGGACTGGCTGGCATCCGAGATGCTGAAATACGATGTTATGCCCGAGATTGAGGCATTCGATTTGTCGCATATCATTCAGGCCGCCAGGATGGCGGGCGATGGCCGTTTGAAACAGCCGCTTTATGTGCAATTCGTCATGGGTGTGAAAAACGCCATGATCGCGGATGAGCGTATTTTGGACATCTATATCGAAACGCTGAAACGGTTTGCCCCTGATGCGCTGTGGTGTGCTGCGGGTATTGGACCGAACCAGATTGTGGTGAATGAATGGGCCATCGCGCGCGGCGGGCATACCCGCACCGGGCTGGAAGACAATGTGCGGCTGGACCGTGACCGGCTGGCGCCCTCCAATGCCGCATTGGTGGCGCGTGTGGCGGAACTGTGCACGAAATATGATCGTCCGGTCGCGACATGGCAACAGGCGCGCGACATTCTGAACCTGCCATTGCGCACATGACGCCCAGTCCGTTTGACAGCGCGCTGTTAGGGCCATTGCTGGGGGACGCAGACGCGGCTGAAATCCTGTCTGAAACCCGTTTTGTGGCGCATATGATCACGGTCGAGGGGGCCTTGGCCCGCGCCTGCGGCAGTGTGGGGCTTATCCCGCAGGACAGCGCCGGACGCATATCGCGCGTGTTGTCGCAAACCCACATCGACCCGCAGGATCTGGGTGCGGGAACTGCCGCTGCCGGTGTTCCGGTGCCGGCATTGGTCAAGCGCTTGCAGGCCGAACTGGGACAGGATGGCCAGTTTGTGCATTGGGGCGCGACCAGTCAGGATATTGTCGATTGCGCGCATGCCCTGCAATGGCGCGATATGCTGGATTTGCTGGCCGCGCGGGTTGCGCAGGTGCTGGACGCGCTGCAATCGGCAAGTGATGGACATGCGCAAACGCTGATGGCAGGGCGCACGCGCAGTCAGGTGGCCACGCCCATCAGTTTTGGTTTGCGCATTGCCACATGGGCGCAGCCGTTGATCGCGTTGGAACAGGCATTGCCTGATTTGCGCGCGCGTTTGTTGCGCGTGCAGTTTGGTGGCGCGTCCGGGTCTGCCAGTGCCGTTGGGGGGCATGCGGCGGCGCTGTCTGCCGCCCTGGCGCAGCAGTTGGATCTGGCGGATGGCCCTTGCTGGCATACCGACCGTTCGGCCATTGTTGCACTTGGTGGCTGGTTGGCTGCGGTGTCGGCCGCACTGGCGAAAGCGGCGCGTGATCTGGTCATTATGGGCCGGTCCGAAATATCCGAGGCCCGCGCCGGACAAGGCGGCGGGTCGTCCACGATGCCCCAGAAATCAAACCCTGTCGCCGCCGAGGCGGTTATCACGCTGGCCGACTGGATCGCCTGTTTGCAGCCCGCCCTTGCCCGCGCGGCCAGCCCGCTGGAAGAACGTGACGGGGCCGCATGGGCGCTGGAATGGCTGGCCTTGCCGCAAATGGGAATCGCAACTGCCGCCGCGCTGCGCCACGCGCTGGGCCTGATCCAAAGCGTGACGGCTGATCCTGCGCGCATGGCTGCGCAACTGGACGCCGGAAATGGGGCCGCATTGGCAGAGGCCGCAAGTTTCGCATTGGCCGCATATATGCCACGCCCCGAAGCGCAGGACGTGGTCAAGGCCGCACTTGCGCGCGCGCGTGAAGACGGGATTTCACTGCCGCAGGCGCTGGATCTGCTTGATGCCTCTCGCGGGTTGACCGACTGGACTGCGACATTATCCGCGCAATCCCAGCTTGCCGCGTCCGAAGTCATGCGCACCCGTATCTTGGCCCAACGCCGGTAGGTGTAGCCGTAGGGTTGTTTGGTCTGAAGCGGCCACTTGAGTATTTGCAAGGCGCGGAGCAAAGGCCGCAGGCCGCCGCGCCAGCGGTGGGCCGTCCCGCGGCCTGCCGATTTGGCCAGCGACATGCCAAGCCATTGAACACAGGAATATGCCGCCTGCATAAACTGCATCCCTCAAACGCCAGATGGGCAGACCCCGGCCCACCGCTGGCGCGGGCTTTACCCATGCCCCAGCTTCAGCAAAAGTTCAGAACCGATCCCCTCTGCGGCCGCCATCTGACGCGATGGGCCTATTGCTCCAGCCTGCGCCGGTATGCGCCCGGCGACATGTTCGCAAAGGCCCGGAAGCGCCGGTTGAAATAGCTGGGGTCATCATATCCCAACCTGTGGGCAATGCTTTGCGCGCTCATCCGGGTATAGGCCAGAAGGCGGGCGGCTTCACGCATCAGATGGGCCTCGATCATGGCCTGCGGGGACAGCCCTGTGTGCTGTTTGCACAACCGGCCCAGATTGCGTGTCGACATACCCAGTTCGTGTGCATAGCGCGACACTGCCCAATGCGCGTTGGCATGCACGGCAATCAACGACTGGAATTTGGTAATTCTGGGGTCGCTGCGCTTCAGATCGGCGGCAGGCGGTATGCCTTGATCCCTGAACAAGGTGCACAGAATCTGCCCCAACACGCAGCGCAACTCTGTGCTGCGAAAACGCTCGTTGCCCGACCAGACATCAAACAGCCGCATAAAACTGTCATGAACCGGTGTGCCAGGGGTGAATGCCGCAGGCGCTTGCAAAATGAATGCCAGTTCCGCCCCATCGGCCAGAAATTCCGGAAAGTTCTGCACAGGCAGGCTTAGCACCCACCCTTCCGTTCCCGCCGAAAAGTCGAACCCGTGAACCGCAGTCGGCGGCAGGCACAGCGCTACGGGGGGAACAAGGCTGCGGCTTTGCCCTTCGGCATGAAAGGTGATCTGGCCGGATAGCAACAGAAAGATCTGCAACAAATGTGTGTGCCGGTGCGGTCTTATCTGCCAGTCAAGCCCTGCGGCACGGTCAATTATGCGCTCCATATGCACCAGATCAGGGAATGGTGCGCGTTCGCCATACAAGTGCCAGGCGGGTATGTCCTGTGTCGGGTGTGTTTGGGGTTGCATGGCGTAATAATACCATAAATGGCCTTACTAATCCATTCCCGTTGTGATGCCCGCGTATAATATGAGCATCAGATAAAGAAATTAAGGGAAGGATGTTTCATGCGCACGCAGGTTGCCATCATCGGGGGTGGGCCGTCGGGGTTGTTGCTGTCGCAACTGCTGAACAAGGCGGGAATTGGGACTGTTGTGCTGGAACGCCAAAGCCGCGCGCATGTGTTGTCGCGTATTCGTGCGGGCGTTCTGGAACGCTCCACTGTCGATCTGTTGCATCAGGCAGGCGCTGGCGAACGGATGGACCGCGAAGGGTTCGCACATCATGGCTGTTATCTAGCCAGTGACCAGCAGATGATCCGCGTGGATTTTCAGGAAGCCTGTGGTCACAAGGTCATGGTCTATGGCCAGACCGAAGTAACACGCGACCTGTACGAGGCGCAGGACGCGCTGGGCGCGACCCATATCCACGGTGTCGAGAATGTGGTTTTGCATGACGTAAAGGGGGCCGCGCCCCATGTCACATGGGACAAGGATGGCACATCGCACCGGCTGGAGTGTGATTTCATTGCCGGATGTGACGGGTTTCACGGTGTCAGCCGCCGCACGATCCCGGATGATGTGCGTCGCGAATATGAAAAAGTGTATCCGTTCGGCTGGCTGGGCGTGTTGTCTGAAACGCCGCCTGTGCGCGATGAGCTGATCTACGCCAACCACCCGCGCGGGTTTGCACTGGCGTCCATGCGCAACGAGATGCTGTCGCGTTACTACATTCAGGTTCCCCTGACCGACAAGGTCGAGGACTGGTCCGACGATGCGTTCTGGGCCGAATTGAAAGCGCGCCTGCCGCAAGATGTCGCCGCCGATCTGGTCACAGGTCCGTCGATCGAGAAATCTATCGCGCCGTTGCGCAGTTTCGTGTCCGAACCGCTGCGTTGGGGGGCGCTGTTCCTGTGCGGGGATGCGGCGCATATTGTGCCCCCGACAGGGGCCAAGGGGCTGAACCTTGCCACGTCAGATGTTCATTATCTGTCGCAAGGGCTGCTTTCCCATTACAACGACAATGATCCAAGCGGGCTGGACGGCTATTCACAAAAAGCATTGGCGCGCATCTGGAAGGCCATGCGGTTTTCATGGTCTGTCACCACCATGATGCACAGCTTTCCTGAGCATTCCGACTATGACCGCCAGATGCAGCGGGTCGAGCTTGAGATGCTGGCCACCGACCCGTCCGCACGCAAGCTGTTTGCCGAAGGCTATACCGGCACGCCTTTGTGACGGTCAGTCAAGCGGGCATGTTCCGCCGCAGGGATTATTTCGTGCCAAGGCTGCAACATCCGTTCAGCAATGGCGCGGAAGGGCCTGTCATCAGTGAAATTGACAGGCCAAAGGCAAGATCACTCATGCCATCGTTGCACGCCGCCGGATAGATAAATGCTGTCGCGGGACCATCTGGCCCCGTCAGACGCACCATCCTGCGGAAATCCTGCGCGATCCCGCTGTCTTGCGCGATGTCTATTTCCAGCTCTGCTGGCGGGTCGTTCAGGCTGTCATAGTGCCAGATGCCATCTTCACTATACAGTGACCAGAACGGTTCGGTTCCGAAACACGACAGCCCGACCGGCATGTTGTAATGATCAATCGGCTGACCCTGTCCCTGCATATACCGCATGAACACCCAGCCAGTGCCTTCATTATGGTTCACCAAGCCCCAACGCAGGGTGTTGTTCAACATGATCACTTCCACCCCGGTCGCATCGGGTGCAAAAGTGTCGATAACATCGCTGCTGGCCGACGGTTCCTGCCGGATGTTCAGAACATCGTCTGACGCCACATCGATCACGTTGAACAATTGCGGGTATTCCTGCGCTGACAGCGGCGCCGCCGACGCCAGAATGACGGATACAACAACGGATTGCATTAATCTGAGCATGTTTCACCTTTTTTCAGTCCGGCAGTATGGGACGCGCGCGATCACGCGCCATCATCCCCCAGCGGCAGAATTGTCGTCGCCTTGATTTCTTCCATCGACAATAATGCCGTGACATTGTGGATGCTAACCTCTGATATCAGGGCCTGATAGAACCTGTCATAGGCGCGGGCATTTGGGACGCGCACTTTCAGAATATAGTCAATATCGCCAGCAAGGCGGTGGGCCTCCATCACTTCCGGGCGCGCGCGAACAGCGTGCAGGAACCGTTGCTGCCAATCGGCTTCATGGGCTGCGGTGCGCACCAGAACGAAAAAACAGGCCTCCAGCCCCAGTGCTTCGGGGTCCAGAAGCACGGTCTGGCGCGTGATGACACCGGCTGCGCGCAGTTTGCGCACCCGATTCCATACCGGTGTCTTGCTGGACCCGACTTTGCGCGCAATTTCATCAAGCGACTGGCTTGCATCGTCCTGAAGTTCACGCAGAATGCGCCTGTCCAGATCATCCAGACTGTTTGGCATTGGTCTATTTTCTCCTCAATAAGGGGTCCTGTGGGACAGTTTCCCGAATTTGCATTTTCTTATCCTATGAAATGGAAATATCTTCTGCAACAGGTTATGTGCTGCGGCAATATGCACCGATTGATGTTGACCTTTATCAAGGTGTAAACTGGGATCAATGATTATGCGAGGCAGGACACGCCCCGCCCGCAAACAGGAAAGAGTGCCGGATGGACCAAATCGCACCCGCAACCAAAGCAACCCCGACCTTGCCAGATGCGCAGACCGTCACGTCGGTGACGCATTACACGGACCGGCTGTTTGCCTTCCGGTGCACACGCCCGCTTAGCCTGCGGTTCCGGTCGGGTGAATTTGTGATGATCGGATTGTTGGGGGACAATGGCAAGCCGCTACTACGGGCCTATTCCATTGCGTCGCCATCCTGGGATGAGGAACTGGAGTTTTATTCGATCAAGGTGTCTGATGGACCGCTGACATCGCGCCTTCAGCATATCCAGCCCGGTGACCAGATCATCCTGCGCCCCAAACCTGTGGGCACTTTGGTGCTGGATGCATTGCTTCCGGGCAAGCGGCTTTGGATGCTGGCCACCGGCACCGGCATTGCCCCTTTCGCATCCTTGCTGCGCGATCCTGAAACATGGGAAAAATATGAGCAGGTGGTTGTCATGCACACCTGCCGCGAGCAGGCCGAACTGACCTATGGGCGCAACCTGATCGAAGCCTTGCCTGACGACCCGCTGATTGGCGAGCTGGTGGGCGACAAGCTGCTGTATTACCCCGCGACAACCCGCGAAGACGGGCAGTATACGGGCCGCGTCACCGATAACCTGTCATCAGGCAAGGTGTTTGCGGATCTGGGCATTGCCCCGCTGGACCCCGCCACCGACCGTGCCATGGTTTGTGGTTCGCTGGCGTTTAATCTGGACATCAAAAAGGTACTGGAAGATGCCGGCCTGACGGAAGGCGCCAACAGTTCACCTGCTGAATATGTGGTCGAGAAGGCATTTGTGGACTAACCCGCGTTGGGGGTTATGCAATTTCTGCATACACTTCGGTGATTTGACGGGCGTATGCGTCGTTTTCGGTATGAAATGGTTTGATCCGCAGGCAAGAATAGGCAATCGTGCTTTCAAGTGGTGCGCCATTTGAAGAGTTTTGTTCGGGTTGTTCTTGTCGTCATTGGCAAAGCACCAATGTTATTTTAACTGTGCTGCGTGGGCCAAGTATGCGGAACTCTAATAGATTTCGACGGCGCGTGGCCTTGCTTTTTGAAGGTGTTCTTGAGTATGACGAACAAAGCAATCCGTGGCACTTCAATTCCGGCCTGATACTGGGCATCGTCGCTGCAAGCGCGGCCCTGACGACCCTTCTGTGGTCTATGTTTGCCAGTTGGCTGCCATGGGATGTGACACCTGGCATGATTGGCGTGGCCACACTTGCCGCGGTATTTGTTTCCGTGGTTGTGGCGACCCCTGCCGTGCTGTTCGGGTATTCCCTTGTTGAACGCATTCTGGCCGTCAAGGCCCAGTTGCGCCGCGCGTTGGTGGCTGCGGATGTGGCCAATCGGTCAAAAACCGAATTTCTTGCAAATATGAGCCATGAAATACGCACCCCTCTGAACGGGGTCTTGGGCATGGCGCAAGTGCTTGAAACCACCGAGCTGACACCAGAGCAGCGCGCAGCCCTTACTATGATTGGCGAGTCTGGTGAAGTGTTGATGGGGATCATTGCCGATGTCCTTGATCTGGCAAAAATCGAGGTCGGTGAAATTTCACTGGACCCGACTGCGCAACCTGTTGCGAAGCCTATTCGCGATATGGTTGAATTGTTTCGTGCGCGTGCTGTTCAAAACGGGACAGAGTTGCGGGTTTGCGTCGATGCGACAGTGCCGGATCTGGCTGTGTTTGATTCTGTCAGGGTCCGGCAGTGTCTGGCCAATCTGGTGTCGAATGCCGTCAAGTTCACATCGGATGGTCACGTCACTGTCTTGGTCTGTGCAAAGGCGGAGGGGGCAGGCTGGGCAATCTCGATAACTGTTACGGACAGCGGTATGGGAATCGACCCTGCCGTGCAGCAGCGTTTGTTCAAGCCCTTCGAGCAAGCGGATGCAGCGACGGCGCGCCGCTATGGTGGCACGGGGTTGGGGCTGGCCATTTCGCGCAAGCTGGCGCGCCTGATGGGCGGTGATATTACGCTGACATCTGTGCCCGGCGAAGGGGCGAGTTTTGTTTTTACATTCGCCGCTGGCACGGTCACCGAATCTGCCTCGAAACCAAGGATATCGCAGCCACTATTTGCGGCGCAAGAACGGCTGCTGGAAGGGCGCACCATCCTTGTGGTTGATGACAGCCGCATCAACCGCCATGTTGTTCTTGGGCTGCTGAAGCCACTTGGGCCACGTTGTCTGGAGGCCGAGAACGGGGTTGCTGCGCTTGAAATTCTGTCGCGAACAAAAGTTGATGTCGTGCTTCTTGATATGCAGATGCCGGTCATGGACGGGCCGCAAACGCTAAAAGCCCTGCGTGATCTTGGCGGGCCGATGGCGAACATTCCAGTGATTGCGCTGACTGCAAACGTCATGAGCGGCCGAAAGGCTGATTATCTGGCGCGGGGGTTTCAGGGCTTTCTGGCCAAGCCGCTGAACAGGGCCGAACTTCTGGCCGAAATCAGCGCGGTGGCGGGGTGGCAAATCGGGCCTGCCATTCAAACAGACCCACGCTGACGCTATAAGAAAATAAGGGTCAGACCCAATAGCCATGCAGCACAAGCCGCCACGTTAGGCGTGATAGAACTGCGCCCTGTGCGGTGAAAATCGCATGGTTGCACTTCATGCGCGCATGTGTTCAAAATAATAATAAACAAGCATAAGAGCATATTGCCATGTTACGCACGCTAATTGTTCAATTTGGAACCAGCAGGTTCCTGCAAGCGCATGCCGATGTGTTTCTGGCCAAAGCCGCGCATTGACGCTGAGTTAAAAGGGAAAATGTCATGAAGACCACAAGGATCGGGCGAACCGCTGCCAAAGTGACCGATATATCATTTGGCTGTGCAAGCATCGGCAATCTGTATCGCGAAATTTCTGAAGACACTGCGCAGGCGGTCCTTAGCGAAGCATGGGATGCAGGTATCCGCTACTTCGATACGGCCCCGCATTACGGGCGTGGTCTGTCCGAACAGCGCCTTGGGCAGTTTCTGGCGGGGCGGTCAGGGTTTGCACTGTCCACAAAAGTGGGGCGCGTTCTGTCCCCTGCAAGCGCACCCATTGCTGCCGCTGACGGGTATGTCAATCCGGCGCAAAACGATGTGCGCTATGACTATTCTGGCGACGGGATTGAACAAAGCCTTGAGCAAAGCCTGAAGCGGCTGGGTGTTGGCCGCATTGATATTGTTTATGTGCACGATCTGGGAACCTACACGCATGGCGCGGGAAATGCCGCACATATGGAAGCGTTCCTGGGGTCGGGCTATGAACGCCTTGTCCGGCTGAAAGAAGCGGGGCGTATTGATGCGTTCGGGCTGGGGGTCAATGAATGCGAGATTTGCCTTCAGGTCATGGATCATGGCCCGATTGATGCAATCCTTCTGGCGGGCAGGTTAACGTTGCTGGATCGCAGCGCCGAGGACCAACTGGTGCCGCGCTGCCGCGAGGCGGAAACCAGCCTTGTTCTGGGCGGGATATTCAATTCCGGCATTCTGGCGACAGGGCCGGTTGATGGCGCAACATATGATTATGGCCCGGCCCCGCAGGAGGTTCTGGACCGTGTGGCCGTGTTGCAGGATATCGCCGCGCAGGCAGGTGTTTCGCTGGCGACACTGGCGCTGCATTTTGCGCGCAGACATCCGGCGGCAAGTTCGGTCCTTCTGGGCACTGCCAAGCCCGCGACATTGCGCCGGAACCTGGACGCGCTTGAACAGGACCTGACCCCGCAGGCACAGGCGATACTAGCCAAGGTCATGATGCCGTAGCGATGACAGCAATGTTGATTTCGACGTCCTCAGATGGCGGCGCGCGGCATCTGTCGCGCGCTGCACATCGCGTGCTTCTATCGCGTCAATAATGGCCAGATGCTCGTTTATGGCGGCAAGGTTGCGTATTTTCTCATGCGTTTTGTCCCACATGTAATGGTAGTGGAAAATCAACGAAATGACTTTCTGGAACTCGGCAATGAAACGATTGCGCACAACGGAATTGATCGCTTCGTGAAAGGCCTCGTCCAGTTTCGAAAATTCGTGAAAATCGGTTTCAATATTGGCGCTCAGGTCCAGATGCGCGACACGCAGATCGGACAGTCGCTGCCATATCGGGTGGTCTACCGGGGCCTCAACGGCTTTCGCCACGGCATCCAGCTCCAGCACCAGACGAAAATCCGACAGCTCGACCGCAAAATCCTTGGTAAAGCCGCGCAGCATCCAGCCGCCCTTGGGGCGACGCGCCACCAGTCCAAACCGGCTGAGGCCCGCCAGAAATTCTTTCAATTCGTGCTGTGCAACCTCGAAATTGCGCGCCAGTTCCGCGATGGACAGCGGTGTTCCGGCAGGCACGTCGAACCGCAAAATCCAGTCCAGAAAGCGCTGTTCAAGATGCTCGCGGCCATCGGCGCTGTCGGGCAGGGCAATTCTGTCGTCCTGCACGGGGCTGCGCAACAAGTGCTTTTCGCGACCATTCCACGCAATTACACCCAGTTCGGACAGGCGCGACAGGCAGCGCCTGACAACCGTTCGGCTAACACCTGTCAATTCGCTTAGGGTGGTTTCTGCCGGCATCTCGGTGCCGACGGGGTGGGTGGCGCAAAAATCAAGCAGCCGGTTATAGGCTTCGCGGTAGCGTGTATCCCTGCGGGCCATAATGCTGTTTCCTGCTGCAATTTTGTATTTGTTCAAAATTATTAAAAACATTTGACATGCGCAAGTGTGTTGTTCATGGTATTTAATAATTTAATGCAATCCATCGAGGGGGAGCGATGTCGGATGCGAGCAAGCCGTGGCTGGACGCGGGTGACTGGAAGTTGATAATCGCGCGTGACCGGATGCACCGTGCATCGGCGTTGCTGACGCTGGTGTTGTTGGTGGTCGGGTTCTCGATGGCCAGTGCGTCCTTCTTTTCGGTGAATAATGGTCTGACAATATTGTTGCAGACATCGGTTATCGGCCTTCTGGGGATCGGCCTGACGCTGGTTATCATTACGGGCGGGATTGATCTGTCTGTGGGGTCGGTGCTGGCATTGTCTGGCGTTATATCCGGTTTGGCGGTCAAGTTTGGTGTGCCGGTTGTGCCTGCAATGTGTGCAGGTGTAATGACGGGGGCCGCGTGTGGCGCGTTTAACGGCTTTGTCATTACGAAAATGCGCATTCCGCCCTTCGTGGCCACACTTGGCATGATGCTGATTGCCCGCGGCGCGGCGTTGCAACTGACCGGTGCTGCCCCGGTTTCCCGTCTGGGAGAGGCATTTGGCCGCCTTGGCAACGGTGCATTGTTCCGCGTGATTGAAATGCAGCCCAACGGCTTTCCGCGCGTGGTTTTCCCCGGCATCCCCTATCCCGCAATTCTGCTGCTGGTGGTGGCGATCGTTGCGGCCTATGTGCTGCGGCGGCGTCAGATCGGCCGGCATATCTATGCCACAGGGTCCAATGAAGAAGCCGCACGATTGTCGGGCGTGAATGTCGATTGGACAAAGATGTATGCCTACACGATGTCCGGTGCGCTGGCGGGGCTGGCGGGCAATGTGCTGATGTCGCGCCTTGTGACGGCCCAGCCCAGCGAAGGTGTCATGTATGAACTTGATGCAATCGCGGCTGCGGTCATTGGCGGGGCGTCCTTGTCCGGCGGGGTGGGCACGATTGCGGGCACCATGATCGGGGCATTTATTATCGGAATTCTGCGCAATGGTCTGAACATGTCCGGGGTCTCGGCGTTCATCCAACAGATTGTTATCGGGTTTGTCGTGATCGGCGCAGTCTGGATCGATCAGGTCCGAAACAGGCGCTGATGCGCCTAATTTTATCAACGGAGGAGGAAGTGAAATGAAAATGCTGAAAACAGGTCTGGCCGTATCAGCCATCGCACTGGCCGCAGGAACGGTTCAGGCAGGAGAGATTGCGGTGATCGTGAAAACGACAAACTCCAATTTCTGGCAAAACGTGAATCTGGGGGCGCAATCCGCCATCGAGGGGCAGTCCGAACACACGCTTACATTCGACGGGCCTGCATCTGAAAGTGCAATCGGCGATCAGGTCAATATGGTTGAAAACGCAATCAACCGCGGTGTTGCCGGGCTGGTTCTGGCCCCTTCGGACCCGGACGCATTGGTGCCTGCCGTGCGTCGCGCCTATGAAAGCGGCATTCCTGTCGTGATTATCGACAGCGCCCTAGGCGATGACGCAGAGGGCAGCTTTCAGGCCTTTTTGTCCACTGACAACTGTGCCGCAGGTGAACAAGTCGCGCAGCGCATGATTGACGAGGCAGGAACCACCGGCAAGGTCGGCATCATGTCTTATGTCGCGGGTGTCGGGTCGGAAATTGGCCGCGTTGGCTGTTTCTCTGACTATCTGAGCGAAAATTCCGAGTTGGAGATTGTTGGCCCGCTGTATTCGCAAAGCCAGATGGCCAATGCGTTGAACCAGACAACCGACATGCTTGCGTCGAACCCTGATCTGGTGGGCATTTTCGGCGCGAATGAACCCACCGCCGTGGGCATGGGCCGTGCGATCATTCAGGCGGGCAAGGCCGGTGATTTGGTGGCGCTTGGCTTTGACGGGAATGAAGATCTGCAGGAATTCGTCCGCGATGGCGTGTTGACTGCAACCGCAGTGCAAGGGTCCTTCGCGATGGGCGAACTGGGCGTGCAGGCGGTCATCGACATTCTGGCTGGTGAAGCGGTTGAAAGCTTCATCAATACGGGCGTTGTCATGGTCGACAAGGACAATGTCGATTCCGATGAGGCGCAGAACGTTCTTTATTGACCTAAACCGGGGGCCGCAGTCCGGCCCCCGCTTCTTCACGATACGAAGGGCATAACCATGTCACAACAGCCTTTGGTCGAAATGATCGATATTGAAAAGCACTTTGGCGGGGTGCGCGCTGTCGACCAGGTCTCAATCAAGCTGTTCGAGGGCGAGGTCGTGGGGCTTTTGGGCCATAACGGGGCAGGTAAGTCCTGTCTGATGCGCATTCTTGCAGGTGCTATGGTGCCCAGCAGTGGTGAAATCCATGTGAATGGCGCCCCGGTGCAGTTTGCCGAACCCAATGATGCCCGCGCCCACGGGATTGAAACAATTTACCAGACCCTTGCGCTTGCCGACCATCTGGACGCGCCAAGCAATCTATTTCTGGGCAGAGAGCTGAAAACCCGGTTTGGCAATCTGGATGATGCGGCAATGCTGCGCGCCGCGCGAGAAGTTCTGGCGCGGCTTAATCCGAATTTCAAGAACCTGCGTGACCCTGTGTCCAGCCTGTCAGGGGGGCAACGTCAGGTGATCGCCATTGCAAGGGCCATCTATTTTGACACAAAAGTGCTGATCATGGATGAACCGACCGCAGCACTTGGCCCGTCAGAAACGGCGATGGTCGCAGACCTTATCTTGCAGTTGCGTGCCGAAGGGATTGGTATTTTTCTGGTCAGTCACGATATCCATGACGTATTTGATCTGTGCGACAGGGTCGTGGTGATGAATAAAGGCCGCGTTGTCGGCGCGCATGCCATTGGTGATGTCAGCAAGGATGATGTCCTAAGCCTGATCGTCAAGGGGGAATTGCCCGCCGATTGGGCTGCCCGCAATCTGGAAGGCGCGCAATGACGGACGCGATGGCAGAAATGATGAATTGCGGTGTCTGCACCGAACCGGGCCAGTTTCGTGTCGAATCCCGTCCACGTCCGGCCAAGGCCCCGGATGGTTGGGTGATGGTGGACATTGCCGCAATAGGAATTTGCGGCACCGATTATCATATATTTGAAGGCAAACACCCCTTTTTGAACTACCCAAGGGTGATTGGTCATGAATTGTCGGGCCATATTGCCAGCGGGCCTGATAAGGGGCAACTGGTGGTTGTGAACCCCTATGTGTCCTGCGGGAAATGCCGGGCCTGCCGACGCGGCAAACCGAATTGCTGTAGCAACATACAAGTGTTGGGCGTGCATCGCGATGGCGGAATGTGTGCCCGGATCGCTGTGCCTGCGGGCAATCTGTATCCCGCTGACGGGCTGACGGCGCAACAGGCCGCAATGGTCGAATTTCTGGCAATCGGTGCCCATGCCGTGGCGCGTTCAGGCGTAGCCAAGGACGATCTGGTGCTGGTGACAGGGGCAGGGCCTATTGGTCTGGGCACGGCGCTGTTTGCGCGCTTGGCGGGTGCGGATGTGCACATTCTTGATATAAGCGACAAACGGCTGGGGCTGGCGCGCAGGTTATGCGGGTTCGAAAAACTGTATCAACCGCAGGATGATATCCTGACCGGCGAATTGTCAGAGGGGTTTGACGTCATATTCGATGCGACAGGCAACCGCGAGGCAATAGAGGCGGGTTTCCCGCTTTTGGCCCACGGTGGCAGCACCGTGCTGGTCAGCGTGGTCAAAGATGATATTCGATTTTCTGACGCCGAGTTCCACAAGCGAGAGGCCCGCATCATCGGCAGTCGCAATGCCTTGCGTGAAGATTTTGATCGCGTTATTGCCGCAATACGGCAAGGCGATATTCCGACCGATGCGCTGATTTCGGGGGTGGTGGCGCTTGCCGATCTGCCGTCGCGTTTTCCATCCCTCGTCCATGACCGTGATGATATTGTAAAGATACTGGTGACCCCGTGACAGACAAGCTTCATGCCGCTTTGCGCCTGCACACGCGCGACAATATCATGGTTGCCCTGAAGCCGCTAAGCACCGGTGCGATGGTTATGGCGGGGGTCACCGCACAAGAAGCTGTCCCGTCAGGGCACAAGATTGCCATCCGCGCCATTGCAGCGGGCGAGCCGGTGTTGAAATACGGCCAGATCATCGGCGTGGCCAGTCAGGACATATCTGTGGGTGCGCATGTGCATGTCCATAATCTTGGCATGGGGGCGCACAGGCAGGATTATGGCTTTGGCAGTGCTGTGGTTGCGTTGCCTGCGGCAGATACGCCTGCCGAATTCCGCGGCTTTCATCGTCCATCAGGGCGGGTGGGGACACGGAATTATATTGGCATTCTGACATCGGTGAATTGTGCGGGTTCTGTCGCGCGGTTCATTGCCGAAGAATGTGAACGGCAGGGCTGGCTGCGTGAATTCCCCAATGTCGACGGGATTGTCCCCATCGTTCACGGCACCGGCTGCGGCATGTCCGGCAAGGGCGAAGGGTATGACACGCTGTTTCGCACGATCGCCGGATATGGCCATAACCCGAATTTCGGGGCCATCCTTATGGTGGGCCTTGGGTGCGAGGTGATGCAGATACCTGACCTGATCGACAGCAATTCGCTGAAGGACACCGCGCGCTTCCGGTATATGACGATCCAGCAGACAGGCGGCACGCGCGCAACGGTCGACAAGGGCGTTGCCATCCTGCGCGATCTGGCCGCAGAGGCAAACAAGGCCGTCCGGCAGCCAGCGCCTGCCGCGAAGCTGGTTCTGGGCATGCAATGTGGTGGCTCTGACGGGTATTCGGGGATTACGGCGAACCCCGCGCTGGGTGTGGCGTCGGACCTGTTGGTGCGGCACGGTGGCACGTCCATTCTGTCCGAAACATCAGAGATTTATGGGGCAGAACATTTGTTGACCCGCCGCGCCGACGAACCCACAGGGCGCAAGCTGATTGATCTGATCACTTGGTGGGAAGATTACACCGCCCGCAATTTCGGGGAAATGGACAACAACCCGTCGCCCGGCAACAAACGCGGCGGCCTGACCACGATCCTTGAAAAAAGTCTGGGTGCGGTGGCCAAGGGCGGTGCCGCGCCGCTGTCGGCGGTTTATAAGTATGGCGAACCCATTGACCGCGCGGGTTTCGTGTTCATGGACAGTCCCGGCTATGACCCGTGTTCTGTGACAGGGCAGATCGCCTCTGGTGCGAACCTGATTGCGTTTACAACGGGGCGTGGCAGTGTTTCGGGCTATCGTCCGGTGCCCTGCATCAAGATTGCCTCGAATCCAGACCTGTGGCGGCGGATGGAACCCGATATGGATGTCGATTGCGGTGAAATCCTGTCAGGTGTGACGCTGGAACAAAAGGGTCAGCAAATCTTTGAAATGATGCTGCGCGTCGCATCTGGCGAAGAAACGAAAAGCGAAGCGCAGGGCTTCGGTGCCGTTGAATTTGTCCCCTGGCAGATCGGGGCGGTGATGTAGGCTGGCTGTGGCGGAAAACACAACCGCACCGCGACTGGCCCTGCACAGCCCTAAGGCCGTCACCCCCATGTAGCCAATCCAACAAGGTCTGGCCGGACATTGTTTGGCACAACCGGACAGTTCAACGAACAGATACTCCATTGCAGGAAATCCAAAGCACACGACGAATCGCCTCTTTACCGGCGCGTTGTTAATCGGCTAAGATTTGCGAATTGGAGTATATATATTATGAGTAACTTTACTGATCTGGATCAGCTGTTTCTTGAATATGTGAACCGCGCAAGGCTGGACCCTCTACGCGAGGTTGACCGATTGCTTGCAGATACGGGCGTGACAGACAGCAATCTGCGCGCATCACTTGAAGATCTGGGCGCTATTGGGTTGAACCGCGGTCTGGCCGCCGACACCGTTTCAGGGCTGGCGCTGCAACCCTTGGCCCCTGAAGCGATGCTGCGCGATGCCGCATTGGGGCATTCAGACTGGATGCTGGATGCAAATATCTTCAGCCATACAGGGCAGAACGGGTCATCCATTGCAAACCGGATCGAAGCCGCCGGATATTCACTTGCAGCCCCTGCCGGTTGGGGTGAAAACCTGTCATGGCAAGGCACCTTCCCGAATGCCATCAACATGCAAGCCGCTGTTATCAATCATGCGGCGGGGCTGTTTGACAGTGACGGACACCGGCGCAATATCCTGACAGAATGGTTCCGTGAAACCGGCGTTGCACAGGTTGAAGGTGTGTTCACCCATGACGGCACGGACTGGAACGCGTCCATGCTGACGCAGAAATTCGCGATGTCGGGCACAGACGTGTTTTTGACCGGCGTGGTGTATTCTGACAAGGATGAGGATGGCTTCTATTCGCTGGGCGAAGGTGAAGGCGGTGTTTTCATCGCGGCCAGTGGCGCCAGCACCTTTTCTGCAAATGCGGGGGGGTATGCGCTGGCACTTGGTGCCGCGCCGGATGTAGCGATCACCCTGACCTGGGGCGAAATTTCCATTGGCGTGCAAGTCGATCTTTCAGCGGGGAATGTGAAACTGGATCTGGTTGCCGGTTCGGACGATTCGCTGCGGTTGCTGTCATCGGGCAATCTGGTCCTTGGCGCGGGTGCCGAGGCGGCGCAGCTTCTGGGGGCGGCTGATCTGTCCTTGCAGGCAAATGATAGCGGGAACCTGTTGCTGGGCAACTACGGCGACAACACGCTGACGGGCGGTGCTGGCAATGACACGCTGCAAGGCGGCGCGGGCAACGACACGCTTGATGGTGGTGGCGGGGTCAACACTGCGCGGTTTTCGGGCAACCGGGCTGACTATGACATTATAACGGATACCGGAACAGGCATCACCACTGTCACCGATCTGCGCGGGGCGGGCAGCCCACTGAACCCGCATGACGGGACCAATACACTTCACAACATTCATCAAGTAGAATTTGCCGATCAGGTTTTTGAATTGACAACCCCGGACGGCACTGGCGGAGTTATACCAATGGCAACAGCATTTACGATTACGGGTTTCGGCTTCAGCATGGCCGAAGGCACCGGTCAGGTCACCGACATCACCGGCCCTGCAACATTGGCGCTTAGTTTCACGCAGGCCGCGCCGGTCATCAGCTACAGTGCAATAGCGGCGCCAAGCGGCGGGCCGGTTGCGATTGAATTTGGCGGTGATGAACCGATATTGAGCACCCTGAACAATGGCCTGATTGTCGGCGACCCCGAGATATTGATCGCGGCCCTGCAATGGAGCGAGGGCGGCACGCCACGCGCCACCGACGTGCTGATCCTGAATTATTCGGTGCAGGAACAATATATGTTCGTTGTCGGTGGCGACCCGCTGCCCGCATCCATGACACCCGCCACGCTGGAGAGCATCATCGCGCAGGCCAACACCGCTGGCGTCACCTTGCCCGATGCCGGTTCAAACTTCCCGCCCGATGCCCCGATTGCGCTGACCGGCCTTGCGGGCTGGAACGCAGTGGATACCAGCACGCTGCACACAACGACCATCAGCGGGTTCAGCTTTACTGAAGACGATAGTCATGGAAATGGCTATCCGAATGCCCTGCCCAGCACCCTGTCGGTGACCTTCGCAGATGCAGGCGCATCCCTGATCCATGAAATTATCGGTCTGGATAATGACACGGGCGCTGCATTCGTGCGCATCAGTTTTGACGAATTGCCGCTGGAATTGCGCCTGAACGGCGAATTGCTTGGCGATGAAGATATCGACATTCTGGCGGCACGCATCGTGTCGGATGGCCAGACCTATGATGTTTTGATTATTGATGATTTGGTCAATGATCGTCAGCATGTGCTCCAACTTGCCGGATCACCCTTGCCGGATGGCGCCGACCCCGCAGCGGTGACCGGTTTCTGGGCGGGCGTTACGTCATTCAGTGCGATCACCGATGGCCCTGCCGCCGCTGGCACACCAATCCTGCTATCCGCCATTCCGGGGGCTGTCACGGTGGTAATGGACGGGCCAACAGAACCCGAGATTGAACTGACTGCAATCACCCTGACAGGCATCAGTTTCAATCCCGATGATAGCAATTTCGACGTTCAGACAACGCAACTAAGTGTTGCCCTGCCATCGCCTGATACGATGCTGACTTATACCCAAGTGGGCATCGTGGAAGAAAATGACTTCGGCGGTGCAGGCTTTGCTTTGGTTGAATTTGATTTCAGCGCCCCACCCTTGGGGCTTACTTTCGGCGGGCTACAGCGCGATTTCGATGATGGTGACTATTCGTTGGAAATGGCGCGCTTCGTCACCAGCAATGGCACCCATGATATTCTGTTTATCGACGATTCCGCGACGGGCCGACAATATCTGTTCCAATTGGGCGGTGACCCGCTGGCGATTTCGAATGACGCCCAATTGCTGGATTTCTTTGGCACTGTCAGCACCATTGACCCGATTCCTGACAGCGATCCGCTGGGGCAAGGGCAGCCGATTGCGCTGGGCAATGTGCAGGGCGCTATGACAACGCCGATCGTGCCGTATACCGTGGCCGGGTATCAGATGGTGTATAACACGTCGATTTCTTCGGAAAACGCGCAATCCATCGCTGGGGCGGAAATGACCATTCTGGCACCAGCTGACAATGCGACATTCTTTTACAACGATATTGGCCCTGTCCCAGACGGGGGTGGCTCGTTGGTGACGCTGTCGTCTACGGGGCCGTTCTTTGTGCAGGTGGCGGGGTTGGACAATCCGCTGGCCTTGCAAACGCAGATCGTGCGCCTGACGGACGGCAATGGCGTAAGCTATGACATTCTTGAATTCATCAATGAAACGGGCGCATTTACCAATCTTGATTTCTTTTTCCAGATCGGTGGGCCTGCACTGGAATTCGCGGATGTGGCTGCGTTCAACGCCTTTGGCGACACAATCACAAGTTATGACTCGATCCCGCACGGCGACCCGCTTGGCCCGGATACCCCGATTGCACTTGCCGGTTTGGGGGTATTGACGCCCCCCGCGCCAGAGCCTGTGACAGGCACCGGCGATCCGGCGGTCATCACCTTCAGCGGCTACCGCATTGACGAGGATGAGAATGAGGTTCTGCTGGGTTATGCGCAGGTGGAACTGTCAGTGGCGCTGCCCGTCGATGATGCCGTGTATTCCTATGAAATATTCCCGGGCTGGGATGATGATGACACGGGTTTCGTCGATATCTTCGGGCCAAGACCTTATGAAGTTCTGATTGACGGGGTTGCAGCCCGTGTTGGCTTTAACTTCGAATTTGAGCGGATTACGGTTGATGGCATATCCTATGATCTGATGGTTCTGAATGACCTTGGACTTGACGGGTCGATGTTCGTTTTCCAGATTGATGGTGCGACGCCGCTGCCCTTCGCCTCGCTCCAGGATATTCAGGACTTTGTTGACGCCGCCGAATCCCAAGACGGGTTCAGTCCCATCCCACAAAGCAGCCCGTTCGCGGAAGGGTCGGACTTCACCTTCCTCGACAGCCCCTATGCAACAGCCGACACTGATCCGGCCCTGATTTTCGGGGGCGATACCTTTGTCGGGCCGCCCTCATGGGGTGTGGGCCGTGGCGCGGGCGCGGTTGGCAGCATGACGGTTGTCAACGGTCAGCAAGAAATTTTAGGCGCGGATGGAACAGGCGCAGGCCCGTTTCTAAGTGTGGGGCGCGGGGCAGATGCCTTCGGCACGCTGACCGTGGCCGGACCCGGCAGCAGCGTATCGCTTGTTGCGGGCGGGGGCACCACATTGGCGGCAGAAGGCGCATCTGTCAGCATTGGCCGTGATGGTGGCACAGGCAGCTTGCGTGTCCTGGATGGCGGCAGTTTCAGCATTTCCGACCCTGTGGGCACCACCGCCGGACCCAACTTCGACGGGAATGAACTGCTATGGGTCGGGCGCGGGCAAGATGCGTATGGCTATATCGATATTGATGGCGGCAGTTTTGTGCATTCGGGCACTGGCACAATCGCGGCCTTTGGTCGTCAGGGTGGTGACGGGGTTCTGAATGTCACCAATGGCGGAACCTACCGCCAGCAAACCACATCGGATGATGATTTTACGATGTTGTCGATTGGCCGCGATGGCGGTTACGGAACAGCCTATATCGGCTATGGGCGCGTGACGGTTCAGGCGGGCGATACTGGCGACGGCGTGATTGAAATCGGCGTGAACAGTGGCGCCCAGTGGGATCCGGCTGGCCGTGTCTACATCACGGGTGATGGCAGCAACGCGCATGGCTTGATGATTACCGGCGGCGCGAACAGCCCGTTTGTAGGACTGAATTTTGGCCGGAATGGCACTGCCGAGGCAGAAATTTATGGCGGCTATCTGGGTGTTCTGAACCGTGGTGTCACCTATGATGATGATCTGAACCAGATCGATTTGCAGGGCTATGGTGGCGATGCAGAAATGTCCGTGGGGCGCGACGGGGGTTTTGCCCAGATTTGGGCGGAAGACGAGTCTGAAATTTTCGTGTTGGGAAGTAGTGCCGCCCGCATGTTCATCGGCGCAGGACAGGACAGTCAGGGCGAGGTGTTCCTGTCCGCATCACAGCTGAACGTGTTTTCATGGAATGGCGTAGCGGGCCTTGAAATCGGCACATGGGATGGCGGAACCGGCTTGCTGTGGCTGGACGACGGGTCCGAAGCCGATATTTGGGGCGGATTCGACGCCTATGTGAATGTCGGGCGAGGTGCGGGCAATACCGGCACCCTGCAAATGCAGGGCAGTCACCTGTTCATAACTGCGGACACGGGCTATGCCACCATGAATATCGGCCGCAATGGCGGTACGGGCGATGTTCAGCTTGACGACAGCTTGATTGTTATAATGGCCCGTGGTGACGAACCCTATGCCGCGATCGGGCGCGATGGCGGGACCGGCACCCTGAGTATATCGGGCCAATACGGTGCTGACCCCGATGCCGTGCATGGTTTCGTCCTGATGGGCGGCGCGCAAAGCCCGTTTGCGACAGTCGATGTCGGGCGCGGTGCGGGCGGGATGGGCACGGTCACTGTAAGCGGTGCTCAGTTCGGGGTCCTTAACCATGGCGTGCGCTACAGTTTGTATGCAGACCCGGTCGATCTTGACGGGGATGGCGGGCGCGCGAATATCCGCATCGGGTTTGATGGGGGCACAGGTATTCTGAATGCCGATGACGGCAGCCGCATCTTTGTCGAAGGCGGCAGCGACGGCGCGGCCCTGCTGGTCGGCGAAGTGGGCGGCACGGGCACCGTCAATCTGGAAGGTGGCGACTTGCTTGTCGAGGGCCGCGAAAGCCATGCCTTCCTTGGCATTGGGCGCAATGGCGGCACTGGCACCATGACGCTGTCTGATGGCGTGTCTGGTCTGGTCGAACTGCTGGACGGTTCGGCAGGCTATGGCGAGGCCAGCATTTCCGTTGGTGATCAGGGGAACGCGCAAGGTGGCGCTGGCACCGGCAGCCTGACGATTGAAGGGATGCAGACCGGACTTTCGGTTGCAAGTGCGAAATACGCCAACCTGTATGTTGGCGGCGGTGAGGGCGGCGCCGGAACCGGCACAGTGATTGTGCGCGACGGGGCCACGCTGTCCTATGAAAGCGCTGAACATCAGCAGCTTAACATTGGCTATAATGGCGGTACCGGCAGCCTGCTTGTTGAAACGGGTGGCGCAGTCACGTCATTGGTGACGGGTGCAGGGTTTGACAGTTTCATGCTGATCGGCACCGAAGGGGGCACTGGTGATGTCACTGTCGATGGCGGCACCCTGAGCATTGTTGCGGAAGATGGCAATGCAGGCATTCGCATCGGCACGCGCTGGACCCATACGCTCGACAACACCGGCACTGGCAGCATCGTCCTTGAAGGCGGCGCAAGCGCCCTGATTGAGGGCAGCGTGACCAGCAACTTCTGGGTTGGCGGGTTGGACGGCGGCAATGGCACTGCCATAATCCGCACTGGCGCGGAACTGTCGTTGACCGGTGATGAACGAAACTCGGTCATTGTGGGTGGTGTCTTCGGCAGCGTCGATATGCCCGGCGGCGAAGGGGAATTGACCGTGACCGGCGCAGGTTCCGCCATATCTGGCGCAAACCGGCTGATCGTGGGTTATAATAACGGCACCGGCACTATGACCATCGAGGATGGTGCGACGGTCGAACTGGTCGGATCGTCTGCGGTGACAGATGCGTTTGTTGGCATCGGCATTCCCGCTGATACCGGCAATGGCGGCACAGGCAGCGTGTTGGTCGAGGGCGTTGGCAGCGTGCTAAGCGTGCGCGGCACCGATGCAGAAATGTCGGTGGGCGAAGGGGCTGGCAGCACAGGTGCGCTGTCGCTGTCGTCTGGCGCGCAGGTTCATCTGGAAGCAGGCGTTGGCGGGCCAGTGGGCGATACGGGTGCCTTGTTGATCATTGGCAGCAACGGCGGCAGCGCGCAGGTAACGGTCCACGGTCAGGACACGCAGCTTTCGGTCACGCAGGGCAATTCCGGCGCTGATGGTGGCGCAATTCGCATTGCGGCGGGCGCGGGCGGCAGCACGGGCTTGCTGCATGTGTCAAACGGGGCGACTGTGCTGGCCAATGCGGTGGAAATCGGCGGGGCCATGGCAACGCTGGGTGTGCTGCATCTGGACTATGGCACAGTGACGACACCGGGCAGCACCAGTGTGTTTGAAAATGGCTGGCTGGGCGGCAATGGCACCATCAACGGGAACCTGAATGTGACCGCGGGGGAATTCCGTGTCGGGGATTCTTATGATGCAGATACTGGCGTGTTCACGCAATCCGAGGGGGTGATCACGGTCGTGGGCGATGCCAGCTTCGGCGCATCGCTGGCGGCGTTCGAATTCGCTTATGGCCATTCGGACCTGCTGAATGTGTCCGGCGCGCTGAATTTCGACGGAACCACGATCAATGTGGACTATCTGGGTTTCACCGATCTGGCACAAAGCGGCGTGGAAACCATGCTTGCGCAGGCGGGCGGTGGGATTACCTTGAACGGGGTAAATCTGACCAGTTCCATTGACGGGCTGGACGGGGCCGATCCGGCGCTGGAGCTGCGCGCAGATGGCACGGAATTGTGGTTCATCTCTGGCGCGGAATTGCCACCACAGACAGGGCAGGCGCTGACACTGACACAACTGGGCCAATCGGGCACGACCATCACCTATGCCATCAGTATCGATCCGGCGCTGGTCAGTGGCGGTGTGTTGCAGGACCTTGACCTGACGCTTGATTTCGACAGTGACCTGATCGGCTATGTGCCGGGCAGCATTTCGGGTGGGTTTACGGCTACGCCGGGGTCATTGGTGATTTCGGGCAGTGATCTGAACATCACTGATCTGGGCCAGCCTGTCGTTACATTCGACATGCAACTGACCAGCATTGCGGGGGGGCGCAATGTCAGCTTTGATCTAAGCAGCGTCAGCGTGAATGGTGTCGCAATGGAGGACCAGACAGGCGAGGACGCGTTCGGCTTCGCCTATGATCCTGCTTTCTACACGCTGGGCGGTCTGGTCGAATTGCGCGATGTGCGCGCCACACCGTCCAGCGCTGAGGATACGGTCGTCACGTTTACCGAAACGGGCGGGACGCAACATCAGGCAATGCTGGCGGCTGATGGCACGTTCAGCTTCCTTCTGGAAGCGGGCACAACCGGCGATCTGTCGCTGGTGCGGGACTATAACGCGCCACCCTTGGGGCCGGACAAGGCGCTGGGCATTCAGGATGTGCTAAGCATGTTCCGTATGGTCGTGGGGGTGCCAGGTCTGGACGTTGATGACACTGACATTATTGCAGGTGATTTCAACGATGACGGTGTGGTGAATATTCAGGACGTTCTGGCGCTGTTCCGGCATGTGGTGGGCGTGCCGAATGCAATTGACCCCGAATTCATCTTTGTCGATCAGGATAATCTGCCAAGCGCCAGTTTGGGCAATGTGCCAGTGCGTGCGGATAGTTTCGAGATTGGCGCGCTGTCGGCGGATGTGGACATGTCCTTCCTTGGCATTCTGTCAGGTGATTTGCAAAACCACCTCTGACACGGATATTTTGCAAGGGCGGGGGTTGATCCTGCCGCCCTTGGCCTGCGCGCCGTTCGCCCGAATGGGGGCCATCATCTGTTGTTGTGATTGCGCATCGGCACGCAGGACGCCAGCCACTTCGCAAGCGGTGCGCTGTCATTCCCGCAAGGCGCGGTCCTTGACGCGGATGACGGGTTGGGTCAGGTATTCCAGCACGGTTTTCTGTCCGGCCAGAATGTCCACTTCGGCCACCATTCCGGGAATGATTTCCAGTGCTGCGCCATCAGCGTCCAGAATGTTTGTCTGGGTGCGCACATGCACGATGAACACCTGCTCATCACGGTCGGGGCGGGTTACGGCATCGGCCCCGATACGGGTGATTTCACCGTCAATCCCCCCATAGCGCGAGAAGTCATAGGCGGTAATCTTCACCTTGACCGGCTGGCCCGGATACAGAAACGCAATGTCAGACGGCCTGACATAGGCTTCGACCAGCAGTGTGTCGTCAAGCGGCACGATTTCCAGCAGCGTTTCACCGGCCTGCGCAACACCCCCTTGGGTGGTCAGCAAAATACGGTTGACGATGCCGCGCACCGGCGCGCGCAACTCGGACCGTGTGACGCGCTGGATCAATGCGGGCAATCGCGGTTCAAGTTCCGCCAGTTCCGCAGTTGCAATCGACAGTTCCGACAGCGCGGCGGCGCGCACTTCGCTGCGCACGGACCGGATGCGGTCGTCGATTTCGTCCAGACTGGAGCGCAGCCGGACCAGCGTGGCGCGTGCCCGAATTTCACGCCCGCGCCATTCAGCCTCGTTGCGGCGCAGGCCCAGAATTGTGGTTTCCGGTTCAACACGGCGTTCAACCAAGGGCGCAATGATGGCGATTTCTTCATCAATCAGGGCCAATGTGGTGCGTGCGGTTTCCTGATCGACAAGCCCTTCTTCATATTCCTGCCTGCGCTGCATGCGCTGACGTTCCAGCACTTCTATGCGGTCGGACAGTTCTTCGCGGCGCGCTGCAAATAACGCAGCTTCGGATCGCACGACCGACGGCGTGCGCTGCACAAGTTCAGGCATGAATTCCAGATCATGGCCGTCAATTTCCGCTTGCAGGCGGGCAATCCGCGCCATCAGGCCGAAGGCGCGTTGTTGTTCCTGATCCAGCTGGCTGGTCAGCAGGGTGCGGTCCAGCTCCATCAGGCTTTCACCTGCCTGAACCAGATCCCCTTCGGCCACATGCAGGGCTTGCAAGACGCCCTGTTCTGCGGCCTGAATGACCTGAACATGCTGGGTGGGCACGATGCGCCCGTCGGCGCGCGTGACATCATCCAGTTCCGTAAGCGCGGCCCATGTAACGGCCACAATGATGAACAGCAGAATCAACAGCAACAGAAGCGACCCGCGCAAGGTTTCACGCCCGCGCATTTCCTGCGCCAAAGCTTCCAGATCGCGCGCTGTATTGGCCATGGCGGTTACCCTTGCCTTGGGGCTGGGCGCGACAGAAGGCTTTTGTCGCCATCCAGCGCCACGCGCCCGTCTTCGATCACGATAACGCGGTCCACCAGATCCAGCAGGCTTGTGCGATGCGTGATGATCACAAGCGTGCGGCCTGCGGTTTCATCCTTCAGGCGGTGCAATACCTGTGCCTCGTTCTGGACATCCATGGAACTGGTGGGTTCATCCATCAGCAAAATTGGGGGGCGGCCAACCAAGGCGCGCGCCAGCGATATGGCCTGCCGTTGCCCGCCCGACAGCCCTTCGCCGCGTTCGGCCAGCGGCAGATCATAGCCCATGGGGTGCTTGGAGATGAAATCGTCAACACCTGCGGTGCGCGCTGCTGCCAACACATCTGCATCACGCGGACGGATCGCCCCGATGGCTATGTTGTCGCGCACCGTGCCTGAAAACAGCCAAAGATCCTGAAGCACTGCCCCGATATTGCGCCGTAAATCACCGGGGTCAATCTGGCGGATATCGGTGCCGTCAATCAATACCTTGCCGGATTTCGGCTGATACAGCCCCAGTATCAGGCGCGCGATCGTGCTTTTGCCGGAACCGATACGCCCCAGAATGGCAACCCTTTCACCGGGCTCAATGGAAAATGACACACCGCGCAATGTGTCAAGCTGTGCATCAGGATAGGCAAAGCTGACCTCGTCAAACACGATCTTGCCGTTCAGTTTGGGCCGCGACAGCCAGTGCCGCCCTTCGGGGCGTTCACTTTCGGCATGCATCAGCCCGTTGATGGATTTATAGGATGTGCGGGCCTGATTAAGCCGCGTCAGGGTTTGCGCAAGCTGCGCCAGGGGGGCCAATGTGCGGCCCGTCAGAATGACGGCGGCAATCATAGCCCCCATGCTGGTTTCCCCGCTTGAGATCAGGAAAACCCCGTAAAACACAATCATCACCTGCGCGCCCTGCTGGACAAAGGCGGTGGAATTCAGTGCAAACTGGGCCACTGCGCGGCTTTTCACGCCATGATCGGCCTGGCGTTCAATGGCGTCTTCCCAGCGGGCACGCATCTGGCGTTGTGCGCCCACCGATTTGATGGTTTCCAGACCAGTCACGGTTTCGACCAGCACGGCCTGCTTTGATTGCCCTTCGGAAAAGCTTTTTTCAGCCAGTCGCGCTAGGATGGGCTGAACCGCGACCCCCACGATCAACACAAGGGGGACGGCCACCATCGGCACATAGGCCAGTGGCCCTGCGATCATGTAGATCACCCAGATGAACAGCAGAATAAACGGCAGATCCACCACCGCAACAAGCGTCGCAGAGGTGAAGAATTCGCGCAGCGTTTCAAATTCACGCAAGGTGTTGGCCATGGCCCCGGTTGACCCCTGGCGCGCGCGCATCTGCATGTCCAGAAGCTGGTCGAATATACGCCGCCCCATCACCTTGTCGGCGCGCTGGCCCGCCCTGTCGATAAAGGCGGCGCGCAGCGTTTTGATCAGGAAATCGAACATCAGCGCCACGCCCACGCCGATTGTCAGCGCGATCAGTGATTCAATGGCTTCGTTCGGCAAGACACGGTCATAGACAACCATGATGAAAAGCGAGGTGGACAGGCTTAGAAAATTGGCCACCATGGCGGCCAGCAACACCTGCGCATAGGTCCAGCGGTTCTGTGACAATGTCGCCCAAAACCAATGCCCCTGCCGCGCGTCACTATGCGTGGGCGCCAGATCACGGTGTTCGGCGCGAAACAGCAGCGCATAGCCGGTAAATTCGGGGGCCAGTTTCGCCGCACTTACTTGGCCGACACCATCCCCGAAGGCAGGATCATGAATGACAAGCTGACCATTTTCTGCCCGCCCTTCGCACACGACCGCGCGATCATGGGATAACAGCAGGATGCACGGCACAATCAGATTGTCCAGCGTGTCCAGTTTCAGCGGTCCGAACCCCACCTGCAAGCCGCCACGTTCGGCCACTGCGATGGCATCGCGCACAGTCATTCCACCCTTGGTGCCAGTTTGGCCCGCTTGCACCGCTGCCAGTGTTAGCGGCCTGTCCAGTAAGGCCGATATATGCAAAAGACACGCTTCCAGCGGTGTTGCGCCTGTGTCCAATTCGGGCTGTGGTTCGGTAGATTGCCGTTCAGCATGCTGCGCAGCGGCTTCGGTAATGTCGTCATTCATCTGCGCGCGGCCTCTGGCGGGGGCAGATGAATGCCAAACACATCCAGAATGTCGCCGGTCAGCGAGAGGGCCAGATACCCTGTCAGCGCCAGTTCAAGTTCAGCCTCCAGCACCGCCTCGCTGGAGCGGATGAAATCGCGCTGCGCGTCCAGCAATTCGGTAATGCTGCGCCGGCCAATCCCGAACTGATCACGCACAGCATCGACATTCGCTTCATTCGCACTGCGGGCCTGACGTGCTGCACGCAGCCTTTGGGCACCGGCGCGCTGGTCGGACTGCACGAAATCCAGTGCGCGGGTGATCTGGCGGTTCAGGTCATCGCGCTCGGCTTCCAGCTCCATGACGCGGGCCTCGGCAGTGCGGATTGCGGCTTTGCGCCGCCCGCCGGTTGCAAGATCGTATTGCAGGGACAGGTTCGCGCCGACATCGGCGCGCCCGTTTGTCGAACGTCCCGTGACCCCAAGGCCGACATTCGGCAGACTGCCGGCGCGCGCGGCCTGAAGTTCTGCCTGTGCGGCGCGGATACTTGCATCGACACTGCGCAGACGCGGGCTGTCAGGGGCAATGGTGTCGGCGCTGCCGGGCAATTCCGGCGCGGCGGCGGGTGCGGGCAGGTTGCCGGGGGCGCGTGCGAACATCTGACGAAATTCTGCTTCTGCGCGGTCCAGTTTGCTTTGTGCGGTGATCTGGCGGGCCTCGGCATCGGCAAGCCTGCTGCGCGCGGTCAGCAAATCGGTTTCCGCGCCTGCACCTGCGCCGACGCGGTCCTGCGTTTGCCCAAGAAATTCGGTGTGCAACCGCATATTGCGCGCGGCCAGGTCCACAAGCGCGCGGTGGTGCAGCACGTCGTGCCATGCCTCGACCGCGTTTAATGTAAGTGCGGCTGCTGAAGCCATGCGGTCATTCGCGCTTTGCGCAATACGGGCGCGGGCGGCTTCGGTGCGTTGGCCTGACTGGCCACCATCAAAGACAAGCTGGCGTATTTCCAGCACCGGCGTTGACCGGGTAGAGCGCGTGTTGCCAGCGTGCCGCATGCCGGTTTCCGCCCCGACCGAGATTTGCGGCAAAAACGCGCCGCGCTCACCTTCCAGCTGGGCTTCGGCTGCGCGAATGCGCGCGAACCCTGCCGCCAGTGTCGGATAACTTTGAACAGCCGTGGCAACAGACTGGCCGAATGGCGTTTCCGCCAGTGACCGCGTGCGCTGGGCCTGCTGCGGGGCGTGATCCGGGCGCAGTTCAATGACCAGATCATCGTCGTCAGTCGGGGCGGGGGCGCAGCCCGCAAGTGCCACCCCCAACGCCATTGCTGCGGCAAAGGACAAAAGGGATGCTCGCCGTCCATACCGCATCAGGTCTGGTCCTTCCTAGCCGCTGACGCAGGTTTGAAATCTGCATGCATATCGCTGTTCTGCGCAGTGGCCAGCGCAGACAGAAAGTCAGAAATATCCGCACCTGTTGCGCCACCGCTTGCGTGGGGCAGGGCCGTGTGCGCCTGCCCGTCTGGCTGTTGTTGCAGCGCATGCTCGGCGCGGGCCAGCCAGTCGATTTGCATTCTGCTGAGAAAATGCGCCATTGCCAGCGGTATGGCCCCGGCCGCGCGAAGCTGCAAAAAGCTGGCATCATCCAGCGCGTCAAACGCTTTGCGGTCCAGTGCCAGCAAACCTGTCAGCACCGTGCCTTCGTGGCGCAACGGGGTGAACAGCCCGGCCCCGTCTGGCGTGCGGGCCTGCGACAGCGCCTGCATGGCCGTCTGAGTCGCGGCGGCGCTGGTTTCATATTGACGGAAAAAGGCAATAACTGCGTCCAGCGCCTTGCTGGGTGCGCCGTAAGGGTCAAAGAAACGCGTGTCGCGGGCGTCATCGCTTAACAGGCCGCTGCCTTCGTCAAACAACAACTCCATCCGTGCGGGCGTGTCACTGTCTGACTGCGGGGCAGGGCGGGCGGAAAACGGGTAAACCCGCAAAATCGCCGGAATATAGGGGGCCAGCCAACGCCCGTCTTCGGTGACATAGGGGCTGGTATCCGCATGCAGCCGCAGCAGGGCTACAGGGTGCGGCAAGGCACCGTCAACACCTTGTGCGAACACAAGCGGCATGCCACTGGCGGCGCTGTCAATTTCAGCCAGAACCAGCGGCACAACGCGTCGCGCGCGGGCGAATCCATACTCTGCCGGTTTTTTCCAGCGCCGCGTTGCATGGCGGTCGCGGGACAAGGCAATCAGGTCCGGTGTCTTGGCGCTGTCGGGGCAGTGGCCTTGCATGTCGCGCGGGTTCCATTCATTCGTTCAGTGCGCTGCGCGCGTTGGGTGTGCGGGCGCCGCCGGAAATGTGCCGCGCCCGCACCTGCTCAACACAGGCTAGACCGTGTTGAAGCCCAGTATTTCGTTGGCACTGATGCCGGACAGGTCGCCAAGGCCGGTGAAACTGGCCATGATCTCGGCGCTTGCATCGTTCTCATCGGCATAGGTAACCCGCGCCAAAGCCGCGTTCGTGCCGTCCGTGGCCAGCAGGTAGATGAAGTCACCCCCTGCTTCGCCGACGAGCCCTTCGGCAGCGGTTGCCAGATCACCTGCTGTCAGCCCAGTAAGGTCAAATGTCAGCACCACAAAACCGGTATCCGTGCCCAATGTGCCGCCATCGCCCAAAGCCTGAAAATCCGTGCCAGCGCCGCGCAATGTGCTGTTGTCCAGACCCGCAAAGCCGATGCGGTCGGGCAGGGCGGTGTTCAGTGACGAAAAGCCAGTGATCGTATCGAGCCCGTTTGCTGTCGGGTCGGCCTCGAATATCACCGTATTCACGCCCCCCGCCGACATATCGATTGTGTCATCGCCACCACGGCCGCGGATCAGCGTGTCGGTATTGGTCGCCGTAAGGGTGTCATCGCCGTTCGTGCCGATAAAGGTGGTTGCGACCAGACCTTGATCATTTTCCAATGACAAGGTCAGTATTTCTGCCCCTGCATTCAGGTCACGCATCGTGAAAGCAACACGCGCGTCTTCTGGGTTGGGAACTGCGATTGTTCCGAAGGTTGTATCTTCCACCCAAACGCCCGCAAACTCTATCCTGCCATTCGCCAACTCTGAAAAATCGGTATTGCTGAGAGCGAGCGTGCCGAATGTGTTGTTATACCCCGGCTGCGGCAAGGGTGACGCCTGAACAGGTGAGAGGTATTGTAGCCCGGAAATATCAAAGATCATGGTATCCCCCAACGCGTATGCTGCGTCAGTCAGCAAGGGAGAGCCAAGTTCAACGTATACCCCGAAACGTATGTCGTCCCCATCACGCGATATTTCCGTAATATAGGTGTCAGAGGCCGAATATGGCACGACATCTAGCGTTGCGGGCGTTCCTGCCGCGTTGCCTGCAAGGTCCGACACTGTCGCACTGGCGACAAAAGCGGCGCCGGGGGCAAGCGCGTTCAATGCACTGGACGGTATCGGGGTATCCAGCGCCCATGTGTTCAGCCCTCCACCCCCGTCAACCACAGTGCCGGTATAGGTCTGCCCCTCGAAGGTGACGGTTACGATCTGCCCTGCTTCGGCGTCGGTTGTGCCGCTCAGGGTCAGCGGGCCTTGGCTGCGGTCATAGACGCCTTCATCCCCGACAGCATCGAAGGCAATGACCGGCGGTGTCAGATCCGCTGTTGCTGTGACCGGGGTGGATGTTCCGGTGTTGCTTGCCGCGTCATCGGCACTCGCAACAATGCTGATTGCGCCTTCCAGCAGGAGTGCCAGATCATACGCGCCGCCGTCGCCTTCAAACACCGCGCTCCAGTCGCCATTGGCGGCTGTTACGCCCGTTGCGGTGGCGGTGAAGGCCCCGGCCGTCAGCGTCACTGTCACAGTCGTATTCTCGGGCAGGTCGGACCCGCCCGACACAGTGATGCCCGCGTCGCGTTCGTCGATATTGATGAAATCGCCAATCGCCTCGCCCCCGCTTTCGACACTGGCAATGGTAACGTTGGGCGCGATGAAATCTGTGGGCATGGTGGTGGGTGCGGTGGTGGTGCCGTTGCCGTTGGCATCCGTCACTTCGGCGGTCACGCTGATCTGGGTGGTGCCATTGGGCAGCGTGTCCAGACTGCCAGCCGCGAAATCCGCCTGCCATGTGCCGCCCGAGACTGTGCCGGTGGCGGTTGCGGTGAAACCATTGCCATCGGTCAGGATGACGGTCACGGTCTGGCCGTCGGCATTTGATGTGCCGTTGATTTCCAGCCCTGCCGCGCGTTCGTCAATGTTGATCACGCCGTTCAGATCGGTGCCACCGGTGCCTTCAATATCGCCTATCGCCAGTTCCGGCGGGGTAAGGGCAAGGGTCAGGTCTGTTGTCACATTCCCTGAAGGGTTGCCGATATCGTTGGTGCCGCTTGCCGTGAAGGTAATATCGCCCGCACCTGCCGAAATCAGGTTGTCTGAGCCGTCAAAGGCGGGCGCCGCGCCGGTTGCGGCCTCGATCAGGGCGAAGACATCTTCGCGTGCAATGTTATGGGTGAATGCATTGCCGGTCACAGTAACGATGATATCGCTGATGCCAGCCGCGCTGATGGTGATCTGGTCATTATCCGCAAAACCGGTCGTGGTGCCGCTGATCGTCAATTCCGCCACGTTGCTTTCGGCAATGTTCAGGATATCGTCGCCCGCGAGTGTGGCGAAGGTGATGGTCGGGGGCGTCAGATTCACCGTGGCTGTTGCAGGGGCAGATGTGCCGGTGTTGTTTGCCGCATCGGTGACGCTGGCGGTGAATTCCGGCGTTGTGCCATTTCCGAGGGCCAAACCGTCGGGCATGGTGGCGGTCCAGCTTCCGTCAGGTTGGACTGTGCCTGTCCCTGTGCCACCGGCCACACCTGTGATCGTGACTGTAACTGTGCGCCCCGCCTCGGACACATCCGTTGTGCCGCTGACGGTGAAACCCTGATCCTGCTCGGGGATGTTTATGATATCGTCGCCTGCGATCTGGGTGATCTGCACATTTGGCGCGATGGTGTCCTTGGTGAATGTCAGTTCAGCAGCGTCATCGGCGGGGTTGCCTGCTACGTCACTGACCATGGCCGAAATGGTGACCGCGCCTTCGGCAAGCGAGGCGATCTGCGCGACTGTCAGATCAACGCTCCAGCCGCCAGGTGCTGCGCCATCTGCGGTGTCGGTCAGGGTGATGGTGGTCGTCCCGTCGGTCACAGTCACAGTGACCAGTTGCCCTTGGGCCCCCGGTGCGGTGCCGTTTATGGTCTGTGTGGTGCCAGCCTCGGTATTGTTCAGGAAGGTGTCGCCTGCGCCCGCGTCAAGAAAGCCCGGCTCGGTGATGGTGATGTCAGGCGCGACCGTGTCCACGATGAAGGTCGCGGTGGCAGGGGCAAGCGGTGGGTTACCTGCGGCGCTGTTCACTGTCGCGCTGAGTGTGGCAGTGCCTTCGGCCAGAAGTTCCAGTATGTCTGTAGGGATGGGGATGGACCATGCGCCAGTCGTCGCGTCCGTATCGCCGGTAAATGTATGAACGACACTATTGTCGTCTGTCACCGTCAACGTTACCGTCTGGTCATTCGCGCCGGTGGAGGTGCCGGAAATTGTCTGCTGGCTGTCGGTATCCAGCGCGTTCAGGAAGCTGCCGAAGGGTAATGCGCCTATATCAATGGTCGGGTTGTTGAAATCTGTGGAATAATCGCGCGTTGTCGTTGCGTTAACCCCCTCGAAATCGTCAACACTGGCAGATACCGTGAAGGTGCGATTGTTTACTCCTGTGGCGAAGGAACCGTTCGGAATGGTCGTAGACCATACCCCTGTTACTGGATCGGCGGTGACAGTCTGGCTGAAAATCGGAATGCCGGGTGGGTCTTCGATAGTTACGGTTACGGGTTGTCCCTCTGCGCCAGAAGCCGTGCCGCTGATCTCCACCCCGCCCGCATCATCACGTTCGGCGATATTGATGATGTCATCACCTGCGATAGCGTTGATCGAAATGCTGGGGCCTGTCAGGTCCACGTTCAGGGTGGGGCCAGTCGCCACACCGGACGGGTTGCCCGCCTGATCGGACACCTGCGCGGTGATGCCTGTAATCGTGTCGCCTGTATCAACCCCTGTGAAGGCCCCCGCTGGAATGTTGGCCGTCCAGTTGCCACCTGCCACCGGATTGCTAGGGTAATCAACGCCATTAAAGGTGACGGTGACAATCTGTCCGTCCTCGGCATTGGTGGTGCCGGTCACGTCCAGCCCGTTTGCCTCGTTCAGTTTGCTGAACTGGTTGTTTCCGGCCAGCGGGTCGTTGATTGCGATGGTGGGCGCGATCAGATCGACCGTGCCGCCGAAACCGGCAGAGGTGCCCATGTTGCCAATGGCGTTTTCGACGGCTGCGGTGGCGGTGATTGCGCCATCGGTGAAGCCCGCAAGCTGCGCAGGCGTGAAGGAGGCGGTGAATGTGCCGCCTGCCTGCACCTGCACGGTCGTCGTCGCTGTGGTGCCGCCCTGGGTCAGCGTGACGTCTACTTCGCGTCCGACCTCGGCATCGGTTGTGCCGGTGACGGTGATTCCGTCCTCGGCGCGTTCGTTGATATTGATAAACCCGTCCCCGCCGATCTGGGTGACCGCGATGGTGGGTTCGGTCAGGTTCACTGTGGCTGTTGCAGGGGCAGATGTGCCGGTGTTGTTTGCCGCATCGGTGACGCTGGCGGTGAATTCCGGCGTTGTGCCATTTCCGAGCGCCAAACCGTCGGGCATATTGGCGGTCCAGCTTCCGTCAGGTTGGACTGTGCCTGTCCCTGTGCCACCGGCCACACCTGTGATCGTGACTGTAACTGTGCGCCCCGCCTCGGACACATCCGTTGTGCCGCTGACGGTGAAACCCTGATCCTGCTCGGGGATATTGATGATATCGTCGCCTGCGATCTGGGTGATCGCGACATTTGGCGCGATGGTGTCGACTGTGAAATCAACTGTGGCCGGGCTGGCAGGCGGGTTGTTGAAGTTGTCGGTCACAGTGGCCGATAGGGTTGCCGTGCCTTCGGCGAGCGCCTGAAGCGTGCCGGTTGGCAGGTCGATGGACCACAGGCCGGTGACTGCGTCCGTGGTTTCGGTGAAGGTTGTGACAGCCCCCGCAGCATCGGTCACGGTCAGGGTGACGGTCCGGCCATTCGCGCCATCGGTTGTGCCGTCGACCGTCTGGGCGGTGCCAGTGTCGTCAAGGTTCAGGAAATCACCGAAGGGCAGGGCGATAATGCCGATTGTGGGGGGCGTCAGGTCGACATCGACACTTGCGCTGCCCGTGTCCGAGTTGCGCGCAAGGTCGAATACCGTGACCTCGACAGTGATATTTCCATCGGGCAGGTCTTGCAGCGCGCTGGCGGGCACAGTGACCGACCATGTGTCTGCCGTGACAGTTCCGCTGTGGGGGACACCGTCGAGGGTGACAATCACTTCCGCGCCATCTTCCGCGCCGGAACTTGTGCCGGTGATGACCAGATCATTTTGTGAATCAGCGATGTTGATCTGACCATCATCCGCGATCGGGGTGTCGATGCTGACAAGGGTTGGCGCATCGGTATCCACCGTGATGGTCACGGTTTGTGTCCCGCGCGGGTTGCCTGTCGGGTTGCCGGTGCCGTCGTCATTAAAGGCCTGAATGACGATCTGGTAGTCGCCATCCGGCAGGTCCAGTCCGGTGTTGCCAAACGCAGGAAGGGTGATTGTGTAATTGCCGTCGATATCTGCGGCGCCTTGAAACACATAGGGTTCGCCCAAACCATCCAGCAGCGGATCGCCATTCGCATCATTCAAGGTGATCCGCACGATGGAATCGGCGGGCGCAATGCCGGTAAACGCCTGGGCAGACAAAACCATGCCCGCATTCACGGCCAATGGACTGTCGGGATTGCTGTCAAAACTTGCGCCGCGCACAGGCGGGGGCGGGCTGCTGCCTGACGACGACGACCCTGCATCTGACCCGCCACCACCACCTGTTGCGGCCGCTGCGGCGGCGGCCGCGCCGCCGGCAAGGGCTGCAAGTGTCCCCGTCCCAACTGCCGCTGCGCCGATGCCCGCCAAGGATGCCACCAGTTCCGCAGCAGCGGCAGAAATCGCAACCGCGCCATTGGCCATGACCGTCACTTCGGCGGCGGCGATGGTGACGACCTGCCCGTTGGACAGGGCGATCTGCAAGCTGCCGTCAGGGTTGAAGGCCAGATTTGACACACCGTCAATTGTGCTGACCAGAACCGGCCCTTGCTGCGCCTGCGCGCTGGTGGCCGCCAGCAGCGGCAGGAAGATCAACCCGCCTGCTGAAAGCAGGCTGATGCTGCGCCCACGGTTTTCCAGCCAGTCGCGCAGGAATGCCCGCCGCCTTTCATTCAACGCCCCCTGTTGCAGGACCTTCATGTCGGAACTGTCAACGGCAACGACCTGTATATCTGCGTCAGCGGCGGTGAAGCGTTTCATTATGCACTCCAGAAAATGGGACTTTGTGGAAATTTTGTTGTGTCGTGATCTGGTAGCGAACTACCAATGCTCAATCATTCTGGGCTTCGTACCCGGAAATTTTGAAAACTGATTTTTCAGAAATAAAGCTGCATCGGTCCCCCGCGCCTGGGTCATGTATCAAAGCAGAAAGTATAAAATCAGATTACAGTGAGTTACTTTGCAATTATATGAATATCGTGTGCGACTCAACCCTCACGGTGCGTGCAGGGCGGGCAGGAGTGTCTTTTTTGTTGCCCCGCCGTGCGTTTGTGCCGCCCTGCGGGTTTGGGACACTTCAGGCATGGCCAGATTTTAGCCGCACGCCGTTGCACGCCGCGTCGTTTTGGTGCGCGCGTGCTTGGCGAAGGGGCGTCATTGGGCCGGAACCTGCGCCATCTTGACGGTGTGTTCATGATCAGGGCGCAGTTTTGAAACCCCGTTGGGTGCGTAAACTGTTGGTTTGGACGGGTGCAGGGCGCCAGATGGCGGGATACCACTTGCGCTTTTGGCCCAAGCGCCGGAAAACTACCTATATGGAAAACGATACGGATTACCCGCGCCTGCGCATTAGAATTGTCCTTGGGCCGGCAGAGATGATTGGTCCGGGCAAGGCTGAATTGCTACAGCGGATTGGGCAGACCGGGTCCATCGCGGCAGCAGGGCGCGAGATGGGGATGAGTTACAAGCGCGCATGGGAATTGGTGGGCACATTGAACGCTATGTTTCGCGACCCGCTTGTGGACAGCACCCGCGGCGGGCCGGGGGGTGGCGGGGCAGTGCTGACGGATGCGGGACATACGGTTCTGGGCCTTTACCGTGCGTTCGAGCAAGACGTCGCCACCGCCGGAGCCGCGCGGCTGGACGCGTTGCAGGTGCTTCGCAGGGATATTCCCCACGAAAAATAACGATTGACAGGCCGGACCCCATCCTGTCGATATGTTTCAGCAAACATATCATCAGGGACGTGGCCATGGTTTTCAACCGCAGACCGATTCTTGCGGCATTTGCGGCGGTCATGCTTGGGTCAGCAGCAGTGCAGGCACAGCAAGACGCACCGGTTGTGGCGGCCGCGTCGGATCTGCAATTTGCGGTTGCCGAAATAGCAGCGGCATTCACCGCCCAAACAGCCATGTCGGTGCGGCTGTCGATGGGATCGACCGGCAATTTCGCCCGCCAGATCCGCGAGGGTGCCCCTTTCGAGATATTCATGGCCGCAGATGAACAATTCATCTTTGATCTGCATGCAGACGGGTTCACCCCTGATCAGGGCGATCTTTACGCGCTGGGCAGGCTTGTCATCATGGTGCCCAACGGGTCCAGCCTGACGCCGGATGAAAACCTTGATCATCTGGCTGAAATGCTGTCCGCAGGACAGATCACGCGCTTTTCCATCGCCAATCCTGATCATGCGCCCTACGGGATGCGTGCGCGCGAAGCACTGCGCACAAAGGGCATCTGGGATGAACTGCAACCTGTGATGGTTCTGGGGGAAAATGTCAGTCAGGCCGCGCAATTTGCGCTTTCGGGCAATGCCGAAGGGGGCATTCTTGCGTATTCACTGGCTTTGGCCCCGCAGGTTGGCCCGCGCGGCAGCTATGCGCTTGTCCCTGATAGCTGGCATGAACCACTGCGCCAGCGCATGGTGCTGTTGAACAGTGCCGGACCAGTCGCCAAGGCGTTCTATGCCTATATGATGGAACCGGACGCGCGCGACATCATGGAACGCTACGGTTTTATGTTGCCACAGGACGAATGATTCCATGGACTGGACGGCGCTGTTTTTGTCGCTGCGACTGGCTGGCTGGACCGTGGTGATCCTGCTGCCGGTGTCCATCTTCATGGGCCGGTTTCTTGCATATCATCGTTTTCGCGGCAAGGGGCTGGTTGAAGCGCTGGTCATTCTGCCGCTGGTTCTGCCGCCCACAGTGCTTGGGTTTTATCTGCTGGTGGCGTTCGGGCGGGCATCACCCATCGGGCAGTTCTGGCAGGACACGTTTGGCCAGCAGCTTGTGTTCAGCTTTCAGGGGCTGGTTGTGGCGTCCGTGATCTTCAACCTGCCATTTGCCATCCAGCCCGCACAGCGCGGGTTCGAGGCGATTGCACCAGAAGTGCGCGAAGCGGCGGCCTGTTGTGGCCTGTCGCCCCTGCGCAGCTTGTGGAAAGTGGAACTGCCGCTGGCATGGCCGGGGCTTATGACGGCAATGGTGCTGACATTTGCCCATACGCTTGGCGAATTCGGCATCGTGTTGATGGTGGGCGGGTCCATCCCCGGTGAAACCAAGACCATCGCAATTGCCATATATGACCGTGTGCAGGGCTTTGATGATCGTGGCGCTGCGATGATGTCGGCGGTTTTGGTGGCAATCTCGCTTTTCGCGATTGCGATTACCTACTGGCTGTCCGCGCGCGTCGGACGAAGGCTGTCGTGATGGTGCTGGAAGTGATGGCCAAGGCGACAGCGCCGATTCCACTGGATGTGGCGTTTCAGGTGGCACCGGGGGAATTGCTGGCGCTTGTCGGTCCTTCAGGGTCGGGCAAGACAACCCTTCTGCGCAGCATCGCGGGGCTGTGGCAGCCGGAAATCGCGCGCGTGTCGGTGGACGGGACCGCGTGGCTGGACACGGCTGCGCGGATCAATTTGCCCCCGCATCGTCGCCGTGTCGGCATAGTCTTTCAGAATTATGCCCTGTTTCCGCATATGACGGCTGCGCAAAACGTCATGGCCGCAATGGACACGCATGACAGGCATGAGGCCGCGCGCATTCTTGATCTGGTGAACCTTCACGGATTTGCGGACCGCAAGCCCGCGCAACTGTCCGGCGGGCAACAACAGCGTGTCGCCGTCGCGCGCGCACTGGCGCGCAGGCCACAAGCCCTGCTGCTGGATGAACCGTTTTCGGCGGTGGACCGTGCGACCCGCGAAAAACTATATGCCGAGATTATCGCGCTGCGGGCGCATCTGGCCATGCCGGTGGTGCTGGTCACCCATGACATGAACGAGGCGCAGATGCTGGCGGACAGAATGGTGGTGCTGTCGCAAGGCCATCTTGTGCATGACGGCACCACCGCCGAGGTGATGGGCAACCCTGATGCCCTGCATGCAATGGGCATCCGCGAAGCGGGGGCCATGCTGCCCGCGCGGGTGGCCGAACATCTGCCCGACGGGCTTAGCAGGCTGGAAACAGCTTCGGGGTCGCTGTTTCTGCCTATGGTCGACGGGGAGCCCGGTGCGCGGGTTCGTGTGCGCATCATGGCGCATGATGTTATCCTGTCGCGCGACGCGCCGGTGGGCTTGTCTGCGCAAAACATCCTTGCCGCGCGCATCACGCAGATTGTCGCAGGCACAGGGCCGGGTGTTATGGTTCATCTTGCCGTGGGCGATGATGAAATACTGGCCCGCATTACTCGCCGCGCGGCAGACCAGATGGGGCTGCAAACGGGCCAGCCTGTGCATGCCATTTTGAAATCCATGTCCGTGGCGCGTGACCATGTGGGACACGCCCGTATGCCCGCACCCTGAGATGCGGAACCGCAGTATGACGCCACCTTTAACGGTTCAGCGCAGCCGGTGGCCTGATTGCCGGTCGAACAGATAGACACCTTCGGGATCAGTCTGCAACGCGATTGCCGCACCTGTAGGAAATGTGACATCGCCGCGTGTTTCGACAACCAGCTTTTGCTGGCCTGTGGTGGCCGCATGAATGAAGGAAACGCCGCCCAGTGCCTCTGTCATCTCGACAATGTGGCTGTTGCCTTCAATCACCTTGATCATCTGGGGCCGCACACCTGCGACAAGATCATTTCCGGCATGTGCGGGCACAGGTAGCGCAATAACGCCCGCGCCAAGCGCAGGAACCGATAGGCCCCCTTCCACACGATGCGCGGGCATCAGGTTCATTGCGGGTGATCCGATGAAGCCCGCCACGAACAGGTTATCGGGGTCGCGATACAGATCCAGCGGCGCGCCAACCTGTTCGATCCGCCCGCCGCGCAGCACCACGATCTTGTCGGCCAGTGTCATGGCCTCGACCTGATCATGGGTGACATAGATCATGGTTGCGCCGATTTCGCGGTGCAGTCTGGCAAGCTCCACGCGCATTTCAACGCGCAATTCGGCATCCAGATTTGACAGCGGTTCGTCGAACAAGAACACCTCTGGCCCGCGCACAATGGCACGACCGATTGCCACGCGCTGCCGCTGTCCGCCGGACAAGGCCTTGGGCTTGCGGTGCAGGTAATCCCCCAGTTTCAGAATATCGGCGGCGCGGTCCACTTTCTGGCGGATTTCGTCCTTCGGGTGGCCATTCATCTTCAGCCCGAAGCCCATGTTTTCAGCCACGCTCATATGCGGGTAAAGTGCATAGGTCTGAAACACCATCGCCACGCCGCGTTGTGCGGGGTCCAGTTTTGTGACATCGCGCGATCCGATGCGAATAGCACCGGCGCTTGTTTCTTCAAGCCCCGCGATCATGCGCAGCAATGTGGATTTGCCGCACCCGGACGGGCCGACAAAGACGCAGAACTCGCCGGGTTCAACCGACAGGTCCACCCCGTGGATGACTTGTGTTTCGCCGTATTTCTTTATGATATTGGTCAAATTGACGCCGGACATCGTTCAGGCCCTTTTGCGTGTGGAATGTGCATCTTCTTCGGGGAAGCGCCAGGTTTCGGTTTCTTGCGCAATTGTGCGCGCGATATCGCGGATCAGGGGCGCGTAGGCGCAAAGCGCATCAAGATCGGTGTGCGAAGTGGTCGATGTAACCGACAACGCCCCCAATACCGCCCCGCCAGATGTCATGACAGGAAGCGCCACACAGATAATGCCGGGTTCATGTTCTTCATCGTCCAGCGCAAATCCGCGCGCACGGATGGCCGCAAGTTCCTTTTGCAGTGCATCGGGGGATGTAAGGGTTTTGGGCGTGAACCTGTGCCAGCTTTGTTGCGCCAGAATCGCGGGCAACTGTCCTTCGGGCAGAAAGGCCAGCATCGCCTTGCCGACACCTGTGCAATAGGCCGGACCAACCTTGCCCGCCTGCGAATACATTTGGATGGGCATGCGGGCGTTGCGTTTGTCAACATACAGCACCTGCGCATGATCCAGTTGTGCCAGATGCACGGTTTCACCAACCTGTGCCGAAAGCCGGTCCAGATGCGGGCGCGCTATGGGCGCAAGCGAACTTTGTGCCCACGCCACATGCGCCAGCCGCACAAGCCTTATTCCCATGGTGTAGCATGAACGGTCGGGATCAAACGCCAGCATGCCCTGACTGACCAGTGTTTGCAAAAGCCTGTAGAGCGTGGCTTTCGGGAAGGGGCTTTGTTCCAGCACATCCGAAAACCGCACAGGCCGCCCGAAGGATGCGACAAGGTCAAGCACGTCAAGCGCCTTGGCGACTGTGCCATCTGATGCAGGACTTGCAACCATCAGCCTTCCCCCAAGAAAGCACCCCAAAAAACTAATTCTTGACAAAGCGTAACGAGTCGCGCCATCTTTTTCAATATGTAAAAATAGGTTTCAAATAATGAAACCAAGCTAGGGAGGAGAAGATGAAGTTTACAATCAAGGGGGCGGTGGCGGCGTTGGCCACGACAACGGCACTGGCATTTCCGGCCAGCGCCGAGTTGACGGGCACGCTGCGCATTTTCTTCAATGACCAGAACCCCGCCCCGAAAGAGGCGATGGAAGGCATGGTCGCGCGTTTTGGCGAAATGCACCCTGACCTGAACATCGAACTGACATTAATTGACCGCGAGGCCAACAAAACCCAGATCCGCAACTACCTGACCGCCAATGCCCCCGATGTGAACGGCTGGTATGCTGGCAACCGCATGCGCCCTTATGTGGCGGCCGGGCTGTTCGAGGATGTGTCGGATCTGTGGGACGGGCCGATGGGTGACGATCTTGCATCCACGCGGCCCGCATTGACACTGGATGGCAAGCAATGGGGCGTGCCCTATAGCTACTATCAGTGGGGCATCTATTTCCGGCAGGATATTTATGACGAACTGGGTCTGACACCGGCCACCACATGGGATGAAGAAAAGGCCAACTGTCAGGCCATTCTGGATTCCGGCCGCAAGTGCTACACCATCGGCACGCGCTTTTTGTGGACGGCGGGCGGATGGTTCGATTACCTGAACCTGCGCACACATGGCTATGATTTCCATATGGCGCTGACGGCAGGGGAGGTTGAGTGGACAGACGACCGCGTGCGCGAAACCTTCGCCAACTGGCGCGAGTTGATCGACATGGGCGCGTTTATTGACGACCACACGGCCTATACATGGCAGGAGGCACAGCCCTTCATGGTGAACGGCGATGCAGTGTCCTACCTGATGGGCAATTTCGTCGTCGCCCCGCTGCGCGAGGCCGGTTTGACCGATGACCAGCTTGGTTTCTACCAGTTCCCCGAAATCACGCCGGGCATTCCGATGGCAGAAGATGCGCCCACGGACACGCTGCACATTCCTGCGCAAGCGCAAAACAAGGAAGCTGCGCGCGCATTCTTGCAATATGTGGCGAGTGCGGAAAACCAGACCATTGTGAATGAAACACTTGGCCAGTTGCCAATCAACCGCAATGCGACCGTCGCCGATGACAAGTTCATTCAGGCAGGGTTCGAGATGCTGTCGAATGCGACTGGCGGCATCGCGCAATTCTTCGACCGCGACACGGATGCGGAACTTGCCTCGGCGGGCATGGAGGGGTTTCAGGAATTCATGGTGATGCCTGACAATCTGGATGCCATTCTGGACCGGCTGGAACGTGTGCGCCAGCGCGTGAACGAAGACTAGGACAGGGCTTCTTCAGCCCAAGGGGTGGCGTTCGCGCCGCCCCGCATTCCCAGACCAAGACAGGCGAACTGCCCCATGCCCGCAAACAGCGACCCGCAAACCCGCAGCTGGTGGAGTGCCAACCAGATCAGGCTTGCACCCTGGCTTTTTCTGGCGCCCGGCATGGCGTTTTTTGCGCTTTACGTCATCTTTCCTATTTTCCAGAGTTTCCAGATCAGTTTTTACCGCTGGGATGGTCTGGGCGAGGCGCGCTATATCGGGCTGCACAATTATGAAGACCTGTTTGATGATCCGGCCTTCTACACGTCGCTGCGCAACAACGTGAAATGGCTGCTTCTGTATTTGCTGGCCATTCCGGGGGGGTTGTTCATTGCGCTGTTTCTGAATCAGCAGGTGCGCGGCATACGGCTTTACAAATCGCTGTTTTTCTTTCCGTTTGTCATTTCGCAAGTTGTCGTGGGGCTGGTTTTCGCGTGGTTTTACAACCCGTCAATCGGGTTGTTCAATCCCTTGATCGGGCTGTTCGGGTTCTCGCCTATGAACATTCTGGGCAATCCCGATACGGTGACGTATGGAATCATCGCCGCAGGGCTTTGGCCGCAGATTGCCTATTGCATGATCCTGTATCTGACGGGCCTGAACGCCGTTGACCCCGAACAGGTAGAAGCCGCGCGTCTGGATGGCGCGAAGGGCTGGAAAATGCTGTGGTATGTAATTCTGCCACAGCTGCGCCCCGCGACATTTATCGCGGTGGTGGTCACGGTTATCGGGGCCTTGCGCAGTTTCGACATGATCTCGGTCATGACCAATGGCGGACCGTTCGGGTCCAGCCGCGTTCTGGCCTATTACATGTTCGAGGTGTCGCTGTCGGAATATGGGTTCCGCATGGGCTACGGGGCCGCGATTGCAGTGATCCTGTTCCTGATCATGCTGGTTTATATCGCATTTTTCCTGTGGCGCATGTGGCGCGAAGAAAGGGGCTATTGATGGCATGGCGTGACGACATCAATGCCATATGTGCAGCCCTGCCGGGTGCTGAAAAATCCGACCCGTGGGGTGGCGGGCATGACTGCTGGAAGATTGGTGGCAAGATGTTCGCCCTGCACGGGATGGAACCGGGCATCTGTGTGAAATGCCGCGATATCGAAACAGCCGAGATGTTGCGCGACACCATCAATGCCGCGCGCGCGCCCTATTTCCATCGCTCGTGGATCAGACTGCCGGAAAACACCGATCTGAACGAGGCCCGCCACCGCATACAGGTTTCATACGGGCTGATCCGGTCCGGCCTGACCAAAAAGCTGCAAGCCAGCCTGCCGCAATGGGAGGGGCGCTGAAATGTTTCCAACGCCTGTCGAGCGCCGCTCTGCTGCGGTCCAGAATACCTACAAGGCGCTATTGCCCTTCGCGTTGATCCTGTGGCTGCTGCCGCTGCTGATGGTCGCGTTGTTTTCCATCAAGCCTGACAGTGATTTCACCCAAGGCAACTTGTGGGGGCTGCCGTCCAGTTTCGCAGGGTTTGAAAATTACACCCGCGTCTTTACCGACAGCGCCATGCCGCGCTATTTGCTGAATTCGGTCTTTATCACCGTGCCCACGGTCATCGGTGCGGTGGCGCTGTCTTGCATGACGGGATTCGCGCTGGGGGTCTACCGGTTCCGTGGCAATATCTGGCTGTTTTTTATGTTTGTCGCGGGCAATTTCGTGCCTTTTCAGATTCTGATGGTGCCAGTGCGCGATCTGACGCTGAATATGGGGCTTTATGACACGCGGCTTGGGTTGGTGCTGTTTCATATCGCGTTCCAGACTGGGTTCTGCACGCTGTTCATGCGCAATTTCATCCGCGCCCTGCCGCGCGAACTGATCGAGGCTGCGCGGGTTGAGGGTGTGTCGGAAATCCGCATCTTCTGGTATGTGGTTCTGCCGCTGATGCGCCCGGCCATTGCCGCGCTTTCGGTGCTGATCTTTACCTTCATCTGGAATGATTATTTCTGGGCCGTGGTGCTGACCCAAGGGGTGGAAACCCAGCCTGTGACCGCAGGGATCACTGCGTTCAACAGCCAGTTCCGCGCCGCCTATCATATGATGAGTGCGGGCAGCATCATCGCGGCCCTGCCGCCGGTGATGATGTTTTTCCTGATGCAGAAGCACTTTATCGCGGGTCTGACATTGGGCGCGGTGAAGTGAGGGGAGCTGTCAAATGACCAAAATTGCCTTTATCGGGGCGGGATCGACCGTCTTTATGAAGAACCTGATCGGGGACGCGTTGCTGCGCCCCGCATTGGCAAGTGCCGAGATTGCGCTGATGGATATCGATCAAGCGCGACTGGACGAATCCGCGCTGGTGGCGCGCAAACTTGTGGCCTCGCTCGGTGCGGGCGCGCGTGTCAGCGCCACGACCGACCGGCGCGCGGCACTGGATGGTGCGGATTTCGTGATCGTGGCTTTCCAGATCGGCGGCTATAAGCCCTGCACTGTGACCGATTTTGAAATTCCCAAAGCTTACGGCTTGCGCCAGACCATTGCCGACACGCTTGGGGTGGGGGGCATTATGCGGGGCCTTCGCACGGTGCCGCACCTGTGGGCCATCGCGCAGGATATGCGCGCCCTGTGCCCCGATGCGCTGCTCTTGAACTACGTCAACCCCATGGCGATCAACACATGGGCGCTGACTGCGCGCTATCCCGACATCAAACAAGTGGGCCTGTGCCATTCGGTGCAAGGCACAGCGTTTGAGCTGGCGCGCGACCTTCGGCTGGATGTGGCCGACCTGCGTTACCGCGCGGCGGGCATCAACCACATGGCGTTCTACCTGTCGCTGGACGTGCGCGACGGCAGCGGCTGGCGCGACCTGTATCCGGCCTTACGCGACGGCTATGCCGCAGACCGCATCCCGCTTGAGTCGCACTGGAACCCGCGCTGCCCGAACCTTGTCAGATATGAGGTGATGAAGCATTTCGGGTATTTCGTCACCGAATCTTCTGAACATTTCGCGGAATATGTGCCGTGGTTCATCAAATCCCATCGCCCCGACCTGATCGCGCAGTTCCGCATTCCGCTGGATGAATATCCCACACGCTGCGAAGAACAGATCGCGGCATGGGGCGCGCAGGCGCAGGCGCTGAAATCTGCGGACAGCATTCCGCATCAGCCGTCCAACGAATACGCAGCCACGATCATGGACTCCATCGTCACCGGCACGCCATCGGTGATTTACGGCAATGTTGCCAATGCAGGGTTTATCCCGCAACTGCCCGCAGGCGCCGCGGTCGAGGTGCCCACACTGGTGGATGCCAACGGATTGCAGCCCACAGTGGTTGAAGACCTGCCGCCACATCTGATAGCGCTGATGCGGACAAACCTGAATGTGCAGGAACTGACCGTGCAGGCGCTGCTGCGAGAGGACCGCGATCATATCTACCACGCCGCCCAGCTTGATCCGCATACTGCGTCCGAGCTGGACCTGCGCCAGATCCGCGCGCTGGTCGATGAATTGCTGGCCGCCCATGGCGACTGGCTGCCCGACTGGTGCCGGCTAACGAAAGCGGCCTGAGTTTCATCTTGCCACAAATACTCACTTTTCCTTCCCCAACCCGGAGCATCCGATGACAGCTATCTATCCCGACCTGAAGGGCACTTCGGTTTTCATCACCGGGGGCGGTTCCGGCATCGGGGCCGGGCTGACCGAAGCGTTCCTGAAGCAAGGGGCGCGCGTGGCTTTCGTCCAGCGCTCTGACGCGACAGAATTTTGCGATGCGATGGAGGGCGCGACCGGAAACCGCCCGTTATTCATCGCGTGCGATATCACTGACCGCGCGGCACTTGTCGCGGCGACGCAACAGGCCGCTGCGGCGCATGGCCCTGTCGGTGTTCTGGTCAATAACGCGGCCAATGACCAGCGCCACAGCCTTGCCGATGTCACTGATGATTTCATGGACTGGGCCTTGGCCATCAACTTCAAATCCTATGTCTATGCCTGTCAGGCGGTGATGCCGGCCATGCAGGAAATGGGGCAGGGGGCGATCATCAACATCACCTCGATCAGCTATATCATGGGACAGGCGGGATACCCGCTTTACACCAGTGCTAATTCGGCGCTGAACGGGCTGACACGCAGTCTGGCGCGGGAATTCGGGCCTGACCGTATCCGTGTCAACGCCTTGGCCCCCGGTTGGGTGATGACGCCCAAACAGCTGGAAAAATGGGTCACACCCGAAGGGCTGGATGCGCATCTGGCGCGCCAATGCCTGCCCGACACGCTGTCACCTGACGATATTGCAGGCGGGGTGTTGTTTCTGGCGTCAAATGCCAGTCGTGCCATGACGGGGCAATCCCTGGTCATCGATGGTGGCGTGGTGGTGACAGGATGACTGACATCAACTGGATTGCAGCCGACTGGGGCACCTCGCATCTGCGGGTCTGGGGGATGGACGGTGATCATGTGCTCCGGTCCGCAGACTCAGATCAGGGCATGGCCCGGTTGCAACGCGCTGAATTTGAACCCGCACTTCTGGCGCTGGTGGCGGATTGGTTGCCAGACGGGCAGGTCACACCCGTTATCGGCTGCGGTATGCTGGGCAGTCGCCAAGGCTGGGTCGAGGCCCCCTATCATGCCGTGCCGTGCCGCCCCTTGGGCGATAATCTGGTCGCTGCGCCAACGCGCGATCTGCGGCTGTCGGTTCATGTGGTTCCGGGGTTGAAACAGCTTTCGCCCGCAGATGTCATGCGCGGCGAGGAAACGCAGATCGCCGGATTTCTTGCGCAAAACCCCGGCTGGGACGGGGTGATCTGCCTGCCGGGAACGCACAGCAAATGGGTGCACCTAAGCGCGGGAGAAGTCGTCAGCTTCCAGACCTTCCTGACAGGAGAGATGTTTGCGCTTTTGTCCGAGCATTCGATTTTGCGCCATACCGTTGCGGGCTGGGATGACGATGGTTTCGTGCAAGGCGTTGATCAGGGGATGGAGCGGCCGGAACGTCTGTTGGCGCGGCTGTTTGCGCTGCGCGCAGAGGCCCTGTTGCACGGGCAGGATGCTGCCGTGGCCCGCGCGCGGTTGTCAGGCCTGCTGATCGGGGCGGAACTGGCCAATACCAAGCCCTACTGGCTGGGCCAGCGCGTGGCGGTCATCGGGGCGCATGCTATTGCGCAGCCCTATGCAACGGCACTGGCGCGCCTGTCGGTGCCGGTGACCACCTGTGATGCAACTGAACTGACGCTTGCGGGGCTTGGTGCCGCGCGTGAATTTATACCGCAGAAGGGAACACCATGCGTGAACTGATCGCCATTCTTCGCGGGATCACCCCGCGCGATGCTGTTGCGGTGACCCAAGCGCTGATTGATACAGGTATCACCCGTATCGAAGTGCCGCTGAATTCGCCCGATCCGCTGGAAAGCATTGCCGCGATGGTCGCCACCTTCGGCACACAGGCGCAAATCGGCGCGGGAACTGTTCTAAGCACGCAGCAGGTCGCGCAGGTTGCCGCAACGGGGGCGCGGCTGGTTGTGTCGCCCGATTGCAATGTCGATGTGATTTCAGCCACCCGCCTTGCAGGGATGGACAGCTATCCCGGTGTGTTGACCCCGACAGAAGCTTTTGCTGCCATTCGTGCGGGTGCGACAGGGCTGAAGCTGTTTCCCGCCAGTCTGGTTGGCCCACAGGGACTGCATGCCATGCGCGCTGTGCTGGGGGATGTGCCCGTCTATGCCGTGGGGGGCGTCGGGCCTGCGAATTTCAGGGACTGGCTGGCGGCAGGGGCCACAGGGTTCGGCCTTGGGACCGCACTTTACACGCCCGGCATGACGGCCACACAGGTCGGCGCGCGCGCGCGCGATATCGTCACGGCATGGAAGGACGCCCAATGACCCCGATCAACGACATTCGCTGCACCTTGGGCGAAGGGCCGCTTTGGCACCCCGAACGCGCGGAATTCTTCTGGTTTGATATTCTCGGGGGCAAGCTGCACAGCCTGAACCGATCATGGACATTTGACGAATATGTCTCCGCCGCTGGCTGGGTGGATCGCAATACGCTGCTGGTTGCCTCTGAAACGCGGCTGTTCGTGTTTGATCTGGAAACGGGCGGACAGCGCGACCTGTGCCCGCTAGAGGCCGACAACAGGATAACACGGTCAAATGACGGGCGCGCGGACCCCCAAGGCGGTTTCTGGATCGGCACCATGGGCAAACACGCGGAACACGGGGCGGGCGCGATCTGGCGTTGGTATCGGGGTGAATTGCGCAAGCTGTTCGGGGATATCAGCATTCCAAATGCAATCTGCTTTGCGCCGGACGGGCGGTCTGCGTGTTTTACCGATACGCCCACACGCCGGATCATGCGGGTGGGGCTGGACGCGCAGGGCTGGCCTGCGGGCACGCCCGAATGCTGGCTGGATCTGAACGCGGACGGGTATAACCCCGATGGGGCCGTATTTGATGCAGCGGGAAATTTCTGGCTGGCGCAATGGGGGGCAGGGCGTGTTGCATGCTACGGGCCGGATGGCGCGTTCCTGCGGGCAGTGTCGTTTCCTGCGTCGCACACATCCTGCCCTGCATTTGGCGGGCCTGATCTGACAGACCTGTATTGCACAACCGCCCGCGAAGGACATGCCACCCCCGCGCCATTGGACGGGGCCACGTTTTGTGTGCCGGATGTGGGCAAGGGCCTGCAAGAACATCGTGTGGTGCTGGACGCATGATGAAACGCGGCCTTGGCGTTTGCTATTACCCCGAACACTGGCGTGAGGATATCTGGCCTGATGACGCGCGCCGTATGGCGGCGGCCGGTCTGACATGGGTGCGCATTGGCGAATTCGCATGGTCAAGGCTGGAGCCGGAACCCGGCGTGCTGGAATTTGACTGGCTGGACCGCGCTATCGACATTCTGGGGCAGGCCGGTCTGAAGGTGGTTCTGGGCACGCCCACGGCCACGCCACCCCGCTGGATGCTGGCGCGCCATCCCGATATGCTGGCGGTGGATGCCCACGGCCGCCCGCGCAACTTCGGGTCGCGGCGCCATTATTGTTTCAACCATCAGGGGTATCTGGGGGAATGCAAACGCATCGTCACGGCGCTGGCCGAACGCTATGGCAAGAACCCCCATGTTGCTGCATGGCAGACCGATAATGAATATGGCTGCCACGATACAACCCTAAGCTATTCTGGCGCGGCAAAAGCGGCGTTTCGGGACTGGCTGGGGCAGAAATACCAAAGCCCGCAGGCATTGAACCAAGCATGGGGCAATATCTTCTGGTCGATGGACTACGCCAGTTTCGATGAAATTGATCTGCCCAATCTGACGGTGACGGAACCCAACCCCGCACATGTCATGGATTTCCGGCGCTTTAGCAGTGATCAGGTGGTGGCGTTCAACCGCGCGCAAACCGATATTCTGCGCCGCCACAGCGCGGCCCCCATTGCGCATAACTACATGGGCCGCGTGACCGAATTTGACCATTTCGCTGTTGGCGCTGATCTGGATATTGCCAGTTGGGACAGCTACCCCATAGGCTTTCTGTCCGACAGGCTGGAAGCCACGCCCGCGCATAAGGCCGCGTTCCTGCGTCAGGGTGATCCTGATTTTCAGGCGTTTCACCATGATCTGTATCGCGCCGTTGGCCGTGGCCGCTGGTGGGTGATGGAGCAACAACCCGGTCCGGTAAACTGGGCACCCTACAACCCCGCGCCCCTGCCCGGCATGGTGCGCCTGTGGACATGGGAAGCATTTGCCCATGGGGCAGAGGCCGTGTGTTATTTCCGCTGGCGTCAGGCCCCGTTTGCGCAAGAACAGATGCATGCCGGTCTGTTGCGTCCTGACAGCGCCCCCGCACCGGGGCTGGCGGAGGCTGCGCAGGTCGCACAGGAACTGCGCGATATGCCAGATGCGGCGTGCGGCAAGGGCGATGTGGCGCTGATCTTTGACTATGCCAGTGCTTGGGCGTGGGATATCCAACCCCAAGGCGCGGATTTCGATTATTTCAGGCTGGTTTTCGCATGGTATCGCGCGCTGCGGCGCTTGGGGTTGAATGTCGATATTCTGCCTGCCGATGCAGATGATCTGTCAGACTGGAAGCTGGTTCTGGCGCCGGGGCTATTCACCCTGTCCGACACGTTGCGCGCGGCCCTGCCAAATTGTGGCGGCACGGTCGTGTTCGGCCCGCGCGCAAATGCCAAGACGGCGAATTTCGCCATTCCCGTGCCGCTGCCGCCTGCGTTGCCGGGGCTGGATATGCGTGTTGCGCGCGTTGAAAGCCTGCCGCCGGGGGCCGGAATTGCGCTGGAAGGTGGCGGGACATTCATTCATTGGGCCGAGGAGGTAGAGGGTGCAGCCACCGTTGCCTTGCGCCGCGCCGACGGGATGGCGGCCTTGGTGGGCACTGGCCCCCTGCGCTATCTGGCCGGTTGGCCCGATGATGATACCTTGCGCGCCATCCTGCGCCATTTATGCGCAGGGCAAGGAATTGAAACGCTGGATCTGCCGGATGCACTGCGCACGCGGCAGGCAGGCGCGCAGCGCTTCTGGTTCAATCACGGCACAACGCCGCTGTCGTGGAATGGCCGCACCATACCGCCCGCGGGCGTGATATGGGAATGATCACCGGCCCCGCCGCTTTTTCACGCCGCCGCGCTGCCCCGGACGACCGGCGGTAGACCGGCCCTTGACGGCGGCATCTTCGACGGCTTGCTGAACTTCGGACTGGCGCGCAAGCGGGTCATCGGCAATGGCCAGTTCCACCGCTTCCAGCCGCTTGACTTCATCGCGCAGGCGGGCGGCTTCTTCGAATTCAAGGTTCTCGGCGGCTTTGCGCATATCGGTGCGCAGCCCTTCCAGATGCGCCGCAAGGTTTGCGCCGGGTTTCACTTTATCAATCTGGGCGGTCACACGCGCCAAGTCTGTATCGCCCTGCCACATGCCTGCCAGCACATCTTCAACATTCTTGCGCACGGTCTGGGGCGTGATGCCGTGCTTTTCGTTATAGGCCACCTGCTTTTCGCGGCGACGATCCGTTTCCGCAAGCGCGCGTTCCATCGACCCTGTGATGCGGTCGGCATACATGATCACGCGCCCGTCGGCATTGCGCGCAGCCCGCCCGATAGTCTGCACCAGTGACGTTTCGGACCGCAAGAACCCTTCCTTGTCGGCGTCCAGAATGGCGACCAGCCCGCATTCGGGAATATCCAGCCCCTCGCGCAGCAGGTTGATGCCGATCAGCACATCAAACGCACCCAGCCGCAAATCGCGCAGGATTTCGATCCGTTCGATCGTGTCGATGTCGGAATGCATGTAGCGCACGCGAATGCCCTGCTCGTGCAGGTATTCGGTCAGATCTTCGGCCATGCGCTTGGTCAGCACCGTCACCAGAACCCGCAGATCGCGCAGCGCCACTTTGCGGATTTCATCCAGCAGGTCATCCACCTGCATATGCACAGGGCGGATTTCCACCTGTGGATCAATCAACCCTGTGGGGCGGATCACCTGTTCGGTGAAAACACCGCCGGTCTGTTCCAGTTCCCATTTTGACGGTGTCGCGGACACAAACACCGATTGCGGGCGCATGGCGTCCCATTCTTCAAATTTCAGCGGGCGGTTATCCATGCAGGACGGCAGGCGGAAGCCGTGTTCGGCCAGCGTAAACTTGCGCCTGTAGTCACCCCGGTACATGCCGCCGATCTGCGGCACCGACACATGCGATTCATCTGCGAACACGATGGCGTTGTCGGGGATGAATTCAAACAATGTGGGCGGTGGTTCACCCGGTGCGCGGCCTGTCAGGTAGCGCGAATAGTTTTCAATCCCGTTGCAAACGCCGGTGGCTTCCAGCATTTCCAGATCAAATTTCGTGCGCTGTTCCAGCCGCTGCGCTTCCAGTAGCTTGCCCTCGGCTGTTAGCTGGTCCAGGCGTTGTTGCAATTCATGTTTGATGCCCTTGACCGCCTGCTGCATGGTGGGGCGCGGGGTCACATAGTGGCTGTTGGCATAAATCCTGATCTGTTCAAAACTGTTGGTCTTTGCCCCTGTCAAAGGGTCGAATTCAGTAATTCCTTCCAGTTCGTCCCCGAAAAACGACAGTTTCCAGGCGCGATCTTCAAGGTGGGCAGGCCAGATTTCGATGACATCGCCGCGCACACGGAATGACCCGCGCTGAAAGGCCGCGTCGTTGCGGCGGTATTGCTGCGCGACCAGTTCGGCCATGATCAGGCGTGAGTCATATGCCTCTCCCGCTTTCAGATCCTGTGTCATTGCCGAATAGGTTTCGACGGACCCGATGCCATAAATGCACGATACAGACGCCACGATGATAACATCATCACGTTCCAGAAGCGCGCGGGTGGCCGAGTGGCGCATCCGGTCAATCTGTTCGTTTATCTGGCTTTCTTTCTCGATATAGGTGTCGGACCGCGCGACATAGGCTTCGGGTTGGTAATAGTCATAGTAGCTGACGAAATATTCCACTGCATTGTCGGGAAAGAAGCCCTTGAATTCGCCATATAGCTGGGCGGCAAGCGTTTTGTTTGGCGCCAGAATGATGGCCGGACGCTGCGTTTCTTCAATGATCTTGGCCATCGTATAGGTCTTGCCGGTGCCGGTTGCCCCCAGAAGCACCTGATTCTGCTCGCCCGAATTTACGCCTTCGACCAGCTCCGCAATCGCGGTGGGCTGGTCGCCAGCAGGCAGGAACGGGCTGGCCATGCGAAAGCGTCTGCCGCCTTCCATCTTGGGGCGGGTCAGGACATCGGGGCGGGTGGCGGGTTGGTTCAGGTTATTGTGGGGCATGGGACCATATGTTTCCTGTCTGTCCCATACTTGGCCTTTTGGCCCCGTCATTCAAGACGCATTCGCGCCCTTATGGCCAATAGACCGCAAGCGTGGGCCTGCTATAGTCCGTGCCAAGATGAAAACCCTTATCCAGCAGCATTCCACAGCCCTGCGCCTTGCCCTGATTCTGGGGCTGTTGATGCTGGCTTTCGCAGTGAGCACGGATTTCCAGCGCATTGCCGCCGGTGTGGCCGTGTTTTTGCTGGGCATGATGATGCTGGAGGACGGGTTCAAGGCATTGGCCGGCAGTGTGCTGGAACGGCTGCTGGCGCGCGCGACGGGCACATTGCCCCGCGCCATGGGGTTTGGCGTCGCGGCCACGGCCATTACGCAATCCAGTTCGCTTGTGTCGGTGATTTCAATTTCCTTCCTAAGCGCGGGGCTGATTACGCTACAGGCTGGAATTGGCATCATATTCGGGGCAAATCTGGGAACAACGACAGGGGCGTGGCTGATTGCGGGGGTGGGGGTCAAGGTTGATATTGCGGCCTATGCGCTGCCCTTGCTGGCCCTTGGGACCGTGCTGATGTTCCAGCGCAATCCCCGCAGTCACGGGGCAGGGCAGGTGCTGACGGGCATCGGGCTGTTGTTTCTGGGCATTGCCTTTATCAAGGACGGGTTCGACGCGTTCAGCGCCGGTTTTGACCTGACGCGCCTTGCGCTGGCGGGTGTTGTCGGGCTGGCGGTCTATACTGGCCTTGGGGCCTTGGCCACGGTTGTCATGCAGTCCAGCCATGCCACCATGCTGCTTGTCATCACGGCGCTGGCCACCGGGCAGATCGGCTACGATAACGCGCTGGCCGTGGCCATTGGCGCAAATATCGGCACCACAGTCACGGCCCTGATTGGCGCAGGGTCGGCCAATTTTCAGGGCAAGCGGCTGGCACTGGCGCATTTGATATTCAACACCATGACGGCCTTTGTCGCGCTGGTGCTGATTGTGCCGTTGCGGTTCGCGGTGGATGGCATCAGCGATGCGCTGGGCATTGGCGCAGATGATTTTGCCCTGCGTCTGGCGGTATTTCACACGCTGTTCAATGTTCTGGGGATCGGGCTGATGATTCCCCTGATCCCACGGCTGATAAAGCTGTTGGAACGCCGTATTGCCACCCCGTCGCCCAGCATCAGCCGCCCGCATTTCATTGCTGCGCAGCTGGGGGATTTTCCCGCGCCGATTGTGGCGGCCCTGCAAAATGAACTATGGCACCTGTATCGCAATGCCGCCGCGCTGATCTGCGAAGGGCTGAACATGCGGCTGGACGATCTGCGCGCGTCGCGCGATGTGGCTACCACAGTGTCGCGCAGCCGCGAGGTGATAGGCGTCGATTTCGACAGCAGGTATCACGACAAGGTCAAATCGCTGCATGCGGCCATTCTGGATTTCACGGCCAGCAAGGGCAGTCTGGCCCTGCCCAAGGATGCGCAGGCACGTTTGCAGGAATTGCGCGACGGGGCGAATGCGCTGGTGCGCGCGGTCAAGGCCGCCAAGCATATGCGCGCGAATGTGCAGCGGTTCACGCAGGGCGAACATGGTGCAATCACCAGTCTTTATGACGGGCTGCGCAGTGAAATCGGGGAATTGTTCGCGGAAATCGCGCAGTTGGAAGCCCTGCCTGACGATCAGCGCAGTGTGCTGACGCTGCTGGAAGATCGCGCGGTTCTGGCCCAGACCTACGCCACCCATGCACAGCGCGCCGAACGGTTGTTGCAGGCCCGCCAGATTTCGGCAGGCAATGCGGCTTCGTTCCTGAATGACGCGCGCTACACAGAGGAATTGCTGTTGTCCATTCTGGAGGCGGCGCAGGCTTATTTCCGCGAACCCGACAGCGCCCTTGCCGAGATAGAGCGCATTCTGGAAAATCCCGAAGACAAGGCAGGAATGTCATGAAACAATCGCGATTGTGGTGTAATGTGTCCCTGCTACCGCTGCGTGAAAAGGTGCCCTATGTCCACGGATGATCTGGTCAAGAAACTGGGTGCGGTCTTTTCCCATTTCGGCAAGGGCAAGGACCAGAAAATCAAGCCCGCCGATGTGCAAAAGATCATTGCCAAATTGCGCATGCGCCGCGACGAATTGCAAAAGGAAGCGAACGCCGCCACCGGCACGCAGAAAGCCGCGCGCCTGAACCAGAAGCTGGCCAGTGCAGAACAGTTGCTGGCCCGTGCTGAATGGCTTCTGGCGGAAATCCAGCCGGATGCGACCAATCCCCCCGCAGTGGATTGACCGCCCGACCCTTGCCCGATAGCCATGTATCTGGCAGGCAGTAGGGCGCGCGATATGATCAAGGCGGAAACGACAGACCGGTTGACCCGTTGCAAGGAAATTCTGGCCGATCTGGTGGCGTTCCCGTCTGTTTCGGCGGATGGCAACCGCGCAGTGACCGACTATCTGGCGCGGCTTTTGCAAGCGGCGGGCGCGAGGGTCGAGATCATGCCGGATGCGACAGGCTTGCAGGCCAATCTTTTTGCCACCATCGGCCCCGATGCGGATGACGGTGTTATCCTGTCCGGTCATACGGATGTGGTGCCTGTCGTTGACCAGCCATGGACATTTGATCCGTTTACCATGACCGAAGCGGACGGGCGGCTATACGGGCGCGGCACCTGCGACATGAAAGGATTTGTTGCAGCTTGCGCCACGATGGCCGGTGAATTCGCGCAGCGCGATCTGAAGCGCCCTGTGCATTTTGCCTTCACCCATGACGAAGAAACAGGCTGTTTTGGTGCGCAGCGCCTGACTGCGCAATTGCAGGCCCGCGGGTTTCGTGCGCAAGCCGCCATCATCGGCGAGCCATCCTTGATGCAGGTCATCGACGGGCATAAGGGGTGTTATGAATACACCACCCATGTCATCGGTCTTGAAGGGCACGGATCAAGCCCTGATCTGGGCGTGAATGCGGTGGAATATGCCGCACATCTTGCCCTGAAACTGGCCTGTTTGCGTGAAGATCTGAAGGCGCGCGCCCCTGCGGGTTGCCCGTTCGACCCACCGCACAGCACCCTGAACATTGGGGCATTGCGCGGCGGGCAGGTGCACAACATCATTGCGGGAACCGCGCGCATTGACTGGGAAATGCGGCCCATCGACCCCGATGATGCCTATTTCGTCAAGGCGGAATTGGCGGAATTCGCAGACGGGTTGCGCAGCCGGATGCAGGCAGTGCACCCCGATGCGGATATCAGAACCGACATTGTCGCCGAGGTTGTGGCCCTGATACCCGAAACCATAAACCCCGCCCGCACGCTGGCAATGGCGCTGACCGGTGCGAATGGCGCAGGGCTGGTGCCCTTTGGCACCGAAGCGGGCCTGTTTCAGACCATCGGTATTGCATCGGTGATTTGCGGGCCGGGGTCGATTGCGCAGGCGCATAAGCCCGACGAATATATCGAGATTGCACAACTTGGCCGCTGTCTGGACATGCTGCACAGGTTGGGCGAATCCCTCGAACACACCCGGTAGAATTAAGACCTATTTTCGTCTGAAACCGCAAAAACAGTCAATCAACGAAGGTCTGTTAACCCATTGGTGGGGGAATTCGTTAATATTGGGTCGCAAGCTTCAATTGACTGAACGCGTTTGGACAGCAACACTCGGTTATGACTGACGAACACAGAATGCGAGCATTTACTGGTAAGCCCGCCAAGGCGCGCAGTTTGGAACGGCTGGCGATTGACCTGTTGAATCGGCTTGCGCGGGTCAGCACATCGCAGGCGGACACGGCGACAAATGCAGTTCTTGCCGAATTGGGGGGCGCGGCCGGACTGGACAGAACCTACCTGTTCTGGATGCGTGACGGGGCGTTCTGGACGTGCACCCATGAATGGGTCGCGCCCGGTATCGTGCCAATGAAGGACGAACTGCAATATGTGCCGCATGAAATTATTGCGCAATGGTATGACTGTTTTCTGAAAGACGAGTCGGTCTATGTCGCCCGCGTCGACGATCTGCCCGATGACCGTGCCGGTGAACGCGAAACCTTGCAGATGCAGGGTGTCGTTTCGCTATTGGTGGTTCCGGTCGTCGAAAACGGTTTGCCGGTGGCGTTCGTTGGGTATGACGCGGTGAACGGCCCGCGTGATTTCAGCGAAGATGACATGTTCTTGCTGCGCGCGGTTGCGAACGGAATTGGCGCGCTGAACCTGCGGCTGAAGGCAGAACAGGCCTTGCGCGAAAGCCGCGACCAGTTGGCCGCCACGCTGGCTGCGATGCCGGATCTGATTATAGAGGTGGATCGCAAAGGGATCATTCGCACGGTGCATCCATCCACGGATCAGGTCGAGATTATGCCACCTGAAAAGCTCTTGGGCCGGTCACTGATTGATTCCCTTCCGCCGGATGTCGCCCAGATTGCAGCCCAGCTGATGAAGGCTGTTGATGAAGGCAAAGTCACCGCGCCGCGCAGGTATCCACTGCCCGTCCGCGATCAGGAAAGGTGGTTCGAGGCCCGCGCGGTGCAGTGGCAGAACATGGCCGGCGGGTATGTGTTCATCATTCGTGACATAACCAGTGAACAGCACGCCGCCCGCCGCGAGGAAATTCGGACAAAGCAGCTACAGCAGATATTCGACTCCTCGCCGATCGGAATTGCGCAAAGCGATCTGTATAGCGGGCTGTTTCTGGATGCCAATCCAGCGTTCTTACGCGATTCCGGGTATGAACGTGCGCATTTCCGAAAAATGAATATGGCCCAGATCACCACGCCGGACAGTATGCAGGACGCGCTGCATCAACTTGATGTGGTTTTGAAAACCGGCCGCTATGGCCCCATAGACCAACGGTATTTCCGTGCCGACGGGTCGGTTGCGCACATAAAACTTAGCGGGGTTCTGGCGACAGATACTGCGGAGCGCCCGGCGATCTGGCATTTTGTCGATGACCAGACCGACCGCCGCGCCCATGAGGCGGAAATTGAACAACGCAAACAGGAAGCCGAAGCCGCACGGCAACGCCTGACCGCCGCAGTTGAAGCGCTGGTGGATGGATTCGCGATTTACGACCCGGATGACAGGCTTGTGCTGTGCAATCAGACCTACAGGGATCATTTTCCGAAGTCAGGAAAGTTGCTGAAAACGGGCATGCCGTATGAAGAGATCATACGCCTGCGCCTGAAACATCGCGAATACAAGAACTTGGCCGAGAAAGACGAAGCCTGGCTTGTCCAGAGACTGGCGCAACGTCATCGCACAATATTTGAAGCTGAAGAAGAAATGTCTGACGGGCGCTGGATGCGCATTCATGAGAAGGGCACGCCGGACGGGGGGCGGGTGACCCTGCGCCTTGATGTGACAGAACTGCGCAAGGCCCAGCAACGGCTGGAGCTGGTCATCGAAGGTGCGCGCGTGGGCACCTGGGAATGGGATCTTGAAACCCGCGTCACCCTTGTCAACAAGGTGTGGGGTGAAATGCTGGGTCGCAAATTCGACGACGCCATGCTGGGCATAGAACAATTCAGACGACTTGTTCACCCCGATGACAGGTCTGGTGTGGACGCGGATTTCAACGCAATTCTGTCCGGGGATGCAAACCGGCTGGACAAGAAAATGCGCCTTCAGCATGCCAATGGTGATTGGATGTGGGTTCATCTGCGGGGGAATGTTGTTCGGCAGGCGTCAGACGGGCACGCGTTACAGATGTCAGGCATTGCGCTGGATGTGACTGAGCAAGTGGAACGTGAACAGGCCATTCTGTCGGCCCGCGATGCACTGGAACACGCCCTGAGTGCGCGCGATATGGCTGAAAAGCGCCTGATCGACATTACCGAAAGCAGTTCGGACTGGTTTTGGGAACAAGATGCGGGGCAGCGTTTTACCTATGTGTCTGGCGGGTATTTACGCACAGTCGGCGAATCCCCCAGCCATATCGGCAAGACCCGCGCCGAATTGAATGCAGATAATCCCGATCCCAAAATTCAGGCGGATCTGGCCGCGCTGTCTGCCACCATGAGTGCCCAAACGCCCTTCAGCAATTTCGTCTACTGGATACGCAAGACATCTGGCGAAAAGGTATGGCTGCGCGCCAGTGGCATGCCGTTTTATGATGGCAACGGGGTTTTTCAGGGGTATCGCGGTGTTGGGTCCGATATCACGCCGCTGATTGCCGCACAGGAACAGGCCCATGCGGCAGAACAGGCGGCCCTTGCCGCAAGGGCGCAGCTTTATTCCGCGGTCGAGGCGCTTCAGGACGGGTTTGTCCTGTTTGACGCGCAAGACCGGCTTGTTCTGGCCAATTCGCGTTTTCGTGAAATCTATTCATTGACCGCCCATGCCATGAAAGAGGGTGCGAAGTTCAAGGATCTGCTGCGCGTATCCCTTGCGGCAGGTGAAATTGCCGACGCCCTTGGATGCGAGGAAGACTGGCTGCAACAAAGGATGGCTTATGACCGCACCACGGAACGGGTTTATGAACAGCGGCTGACATGCGGGAAAATTTTGCGCATTTGTGATATGCCGACACGCGACGGGGGCCATGTAAGCCTGCATACCGACGTGACCGAACTGCACATGGCAAGAGAGTCCGCAGAAGCTGCCAACCGTGCAAAATCGACATTTCTTGCGAATATGAGCCATGAAATCCGCACCCCGATGAATGGCATTCTGGGCATGGCAGAATTGCTGTCCGATACCGAACTGACGCGACAGCAAGCCCATATGCTGGACACAATCCGCACGTCCGGTGATGCGCTATTGACGATCCTGAACGACATTCTGGACCTTGCCCGTATTGAGGTGGGCAAGCTGGCGCTTGATCCGGTGCCCTTCGTACCGGAAAATCTGCTACACCGCATGCAATCGCTACATGGTGTGAATGCCTATGCCAAGGGATTGAAAATAATTCTGGATCTTGGGCCGGGACTGGACAAGGCCCGTATAGGGGATGAACACCGGCTGGGGCAAATTCTGGGTAATATTCTGGGCAACGCAGTCAAGTTCACCGAAAAAGGGTCCATACAACTGGTGGCGCGCGTTGGCACCGATCAGGACATAGTGTGCTCGATCACCGATACGGGCATCGGGATGACCAAGGACCAGCTGGCCCGCGTATTTGACGAATTTGAACAGGCCGACAATTCGGTAACGCGCCGGTTCGGTGGCTCCGGTCTGGGGCTGTCCATCGTGCGCAAGCTGGTGCAGATCATGAATGGCCAGATCGAGATTGCCAGCGCAGCGGGGCAGGGCACGCGTATTGATCTGCGCCTGCCATTACCTTTGGCCGGTGACACGGTCAGGGTGCCCGAAGTTGCGCCAGTGACCGCGCCTGCACTGCCAACAGGCTTGCGGGTGTTGGTTGCCGAAGACAACAAGACCAATGCAACCATCCTTAGATCGATGCTTCGCAAGGTCGGTGTTCAGGCGGATTTCAGTGAAAACGGGAAGGAAGCCTGTGATAACTGGCAAGCGGGAAAATACGACATTTTGCTGCTGGACATTTCAATGCCGGTGATGGACGGGTTTGATGCGCTGACCTGCATTCGGGAACGTGCATTGCAGCAAGGCGCCGCCCCGCCGCTTGCCATCGCAGCCACAGCCAACATCATGCAAGACCAGATCAAGACCTATTACGACAAAGGGTTTGTTGCCGTTCTAGGCAAGCCCTACAAGATTGCAGAACTGACCCGCGCGCTGGCGCAGGCCTTGCAGCATCAGGGCCGCAAGGCGCACTGACACAGCTTTGCCGCGCAGTTGCGGGGAAATCACCGTGGCCTGCATTGCAAGCCAGAGCACAAGGCGCTAACAGGGCTGCGGTTTTCATCTACAGGCGGAGCACAGCTTATGACATCCCCATTGCGACTTGGTATTGCAGGGCTTGGCACCGTCGGGGTCGGTCTGGTGCGGATAATCCAGCGGAACGCGGATTTGCTGACACTGCGCACAGGCCGCGAGATCGTGATTTCTGCGGTCAGCGCCAAATCCCGCACCCGCAATCGCGGTGTCGACATTTCCGCCTATGACTGGGAGGATGATCCCGTAGCCCTTGCGCGCCGCGATGATGTGGATGTTGTGATCGAATTGATGGGTGGTGAAAACGGCCCCGCCAAGGCCCTGACCGAAGCCGCGATTGATGCTGGCAAGGATGTTGTCACCGCAAACAAGGCAATGCTGGCGCTGCACGGGCAGGAACTGGCCGAACGCGCAGAAGCGGCCGGCGTTGCACTGCGTTTTGAGGCGGCGGTCGCTGGCGGGATTCCGGTTATCAAAGCGCTGTGCGAAGGGTTGGCGGGGAACCGTATCACCCGTGTCAAAGGGGTGATGAACGGCACCTGCAACTATATTCTGACCCGCATGGAAGATGCGGGCCTGCCTTATGAAACCGTGTTCGAGGAAGCAAACCAGCTGGGCTATCTGGAAGCGGACCCGACATTGGATGTGGGCGGCATAGATGCGGCGCATAAGCTGACATTGCTTTCGGCCATTGCCTTCGGGGTGAAGCCGGATTTTGACGCCATCCAGACATCCGGGATCGAGCGTATCTCGATCGAGGATATTCGCGCGGCGGGGGATCTGGGCCTGCGCATCAAGTTGCTGGGCGTGGCGCGTGTGACGGGCCGCGGGCTGGAGCAGTCCATGTCGCCGTGTCTGGTGCCCGCCGACAGCCCGCTGGGGCAGTTGAAGGGTGGCACGAATATGATTGTCATCGAAGGTGACGCCGTCGAGCAGGTCATTCTGCGTGGTCCCGGCGCGGGCGAAGGGCCGACAGCAAGTGCCGTGATCGGGGATGTGGTTGATATTGCGCGCGGCATGCGGCTGCCGGTCTTTGGCCAGCCTGCAACCACGCTGCAAACCGCCATATCGGCCAAGGCGACGGCGGCGAAACCGTGGTATCTGCGTATGTCGTTGCTGGACAAACCCGGCGCGCTGGCCAAAGTGGCCGAAGCGCTGGGCAGTGCGGGTGTGTCCATCAATCGCATGCGCCAGTATGGTCATCAGGACACCCGCGCGCCTGTGGTGATCATCACGCATAAAACGACCCGCGATGCGATTGACCATGCCTGCACGCTGGCTGCCGGAACCGGCGTCCTTGTCGGAGAGCCGGTTGCAATGGCGATTGAGGAAGATTGAGTCGTTTTCGTCCCATTCATCCCCGGAGTTGGCGCAACCACGCCAGTCAAGGCTTGTGTCGGGCAAGCGGCGGGGTCTAGATAGCGTGAAAGCGCATCTCGCAAAGGAACCCCGCAATGACCACATCCCCCGAATTTCATGATCGCATGCTCTCGCTTGGCCTTGCCCGCGTGTCAGAGGCGGCAGCGCTTGCTTCTGCGAAACTTGTCGGGCGTGGCGACGAAAAGGCGGCGGATCAGGCCGCTGTGGATGCGATGCGCACACAGTTGAACATGCTCGACATTGCGGGACGTGTTGTCATTGGCGAAGGCGAACGTGACGAAGCGCCCATGCTGTATATCGGCGAAGAAGTGGGCAACGGGAATGGTCCCGAAGTGGACATTGCGCTGGACCCGCTGGAAGGCACGACCCTGACGGCCAAGGATTTCCCGAACGCGCTGACCGTTATCGCCATGGCCCCGCGCGGCACCATGCTGCATGCGCCCGATGTCTATATGGACAAACTGGCCATCGGCCCCGGCTATGCGCCCGACACTGTGACCATGGACATGTCCCCGTCAGAACGTGTGCGCGCATTGGCCAAGGCCAAAGGCTGCGCACCGTCGGATATTTCCGTTTGCGTGCTGGAACGCCCGCGCCATGAAGACATGATTGCCGATCTGCGGTCTACGGGCGCGGCGATCCGGCTGATCATGGATGGTGATGTGGCCGGTGTGATCCATTGCGCGGAAACAGACATTACCGGCATCGACATGTATATGGGGTCCGGTGGCGCGCCCGAAGGGGTTCTGGCGGCGGCTGCGTTGAAATGCATGGGCGGGCAGATCTATGGCAAGCTGCTGTTTCGCAATGATGATGAAATCGCGCGCGCGCGCCGCGCGGGAATCGAGGATCTGGACAAGGTTTATACCCGCGATGAAATGGTGACGGGCGATGTTATCTTTGCCGCGACCGGCGTGACCGACGGGTCCATCGTCAAGGGCATCCGCACCGAACCGGGTTGGGTGACCACGGACACGCTGCTGATGCGTTCGAAAACCGGATCGGTGCGGCGCATGACTTACCGCACGCCTATCTGAGGAACCAAACGGGGGGCGCCGCCCCCCCAACCCCCCCCGGAGTATTTTGGGCAAGATGAAACCGGATCAGAACACGGCCTTGCTGCTGATCGATTTCCAGAAAGGGTTTTCTGCGCCCCTATGGGGGGCGCGGAACAACCCTGATGCGGAAGCAAATGCCATGCGCTTGCTGGCGGCGTGGCGCACGGCGGGCGCGCCGGTTGTCCATGTGCGCCATCTAAGCCGCGAACCTGACAGCCCGCTTGGCCGTACGGGGGCTGCGTGGATTGACGGTCTTGCCCCGCAAGCGGATGAGGTGGTGTTTGAAAAGCATGTCAATTCGGCTTTCATCGGGACGGGCCTGCACGACTGGCTGTGCAGTCGTGATCTGGGCGCGCTGGTTATCGCGGGGCTGACGACGCCGCATTGCGTGTCTACAAGCTGCCGTATGGCGGCCAATCTTGGGTTTCAGGTCACCTTGGCGCATGATGCCTGCGCCGCATTCGCAAGCAATGCCGATACCAGTTGGTCCCCTGATGCGCCCCCTGTCACCCCGCAGCAGATCCATGACATGGCTATTTCGCAGTTGCATGGCGAGTTTGTGACAGCCCGATCTGCGGCTGCGATTTTATGCCATGAGTGATGCGCCGCTATTTCTGGGTGTCGGGCATTCCGCGACAGGGCGACGGTGGGTCGGCCCTGATGCGGCATCGGACCGGCTGGCCGAAACCATCGCCCAAGGCAGTTCGCTGCCGCGTGCGGTATGTGCGGTGCTTGCGCGCGCCGGTGTTATGCCCGATCAGGCCGAAGGCTACCTTATGCCGACACTGCGCGAGCATTTGCCGGACCCGCGCACCCTGCTGGACATGGAACCTGCCGCTGCACGTTTTTTGCAGGCCGTTGCGCGGCGTGAACGCATTGCCATTTTTGCCGATTACGATGTTGATGGTGGCGCATCAGCGGCACTGCTGATCTGCTGGCTGCGCGATATGGGGTGCCGTGCCACCTTGTATATCCCCGACCGCATTGACGAAGGTTATGGGCCGAATGAACCCGCTATGGCCGCGCTGGCAGACACGCATGAGCTGATTATCTGTGTTGATTGTGGCACCCTTAGCCATGGCCCTATCGCGGCTGCGAAAGGTGCTGATGTTATTGTGCTGGACCACCATCTGGGGGGTGAAACCCTGCCGGATGCAGTGGCGGTCGTGAACCCCAACCGGCAGGATGAAACCACCGATCTGGGCCATCTATGTGCGGCCGCCGTGGTGTTTCTGATGCTGGTCGAGTGCAACCGCCAACTGCGCGAGGGGGGCAAGACCGGCCCGGACCTGATGGGAATGCTGGATCTGGTCGCGCTGGCAACGGTGGCGGATGTTGCGCCCTTGATTGGTGTAAACCGCGCCTTCGTGCGGCAGGGGTTGCGTGTCATGGCCGAACGCAAGCGCGTCGGGCTGCGGGCGTTGGCGGATATCGCGCGGCTGGATACCGCCCCAAAGGCCTATCATTTGGGCTTTGTTCTGGGGCCGCGCGTGAATGCGGGCGGGCGGATTGGTGCGGCCGATCTGGGCGCAAGACTTCTGGCCACGGATGACCCGCATGAGGCCAGCGCACTGGCCGAGAAGCTGGAAACCCTGAATGCCGAACGGCGCGAGATCGAAGCGCATGTGCGCCTTGAGGCCCTTGCGCAGGCACAAGCGCGCGGTCTGGACGGACCACTTGTCTGGGCCGCCGCAGAAGGCTGGCACCCGGGCGTCATAGGGATTGCCGCAGCGCGCCTGAAAGAAGCCACAGACCGCCCCGCGATTGTAATTGCGCTGGAAGGGGACCTTGGCAAAGGGTCCGGCCGGTCCGTGCCCGGGGTCGATCTGGGGGCGGCAATCCAGCGGCTTGCGCATGAGGGGCTGTTGATCAAGGGCGGCGGGCATAAAATGGCCGCTGGCCTGACGGTGGCGCGCGCGCAGATGGAAGACGCGATGGCGCGCCTGGGCGATCTGCTGGCGCGACAGGGTGCCGCAGACAGGCCGGCGGCCGGTCTGAAGCTGGATGGCATGCTGATGCCAGGGGCGGTCACACCCGAACTGATTGACCAGCTTGACAGGGCAGGGCCGTTTGGTGCCAGCATGCGCGCGCCGCGTTTCGCCTTTGCCGATATGGCTGTCCGGTCCACGCGCCCCATGGGCGAATCGCATTTGCGGCTGCGCTTTGGCGGCGATCATGGCCCGACACTGGATGCTGTGGCATTTCGTGCGTTTGAAACGGACCTTGGGTCCTTTCTCATGACATCCCAAGGGCGCAGGATACACTTGGCGGGGCAAATCGAGATCAACCACTGGGGCGGGCGTCAGACCCCGCAACTGCGACTGGAGGACGCTGCCGCACCCGATGCAGGGCCGGAATGAAAAACTGATCATTTCATCTGACATTCTGCACGAAAACCACTTGCGCTGCCCGCGCGCTTTGCCTAAACAGCGCCTCACCACCAGCGTGGCCCGTTCGTCTATCGGTTAGGACGCCAGGTTTTCAACCTGGAAAGAGGGGTTCGATTCCCCTACGGGCTGCCACCACCTCCGAAGTATTTTTGTTTGCCAATGAGTTATGGCTCTAATCTGCTAACCTTAGCAGTGTGGTTAGCAGAATTGGGATCATCTCTCGAGCTGACCAGTCTGGCCATGGCTTTTTGAGCCATCAGTTTCTGATCAGCAGCTTTCGTGTATCGCGTGACTTCTGCTTCGGTTTCATGGCCAGTGATGGCCTTGACTTCTTGGTTGCTACAGCCTGCTTCTGCCAAGCGCCTTGCACAAGCTTTTCGTAACCCGTGAGACGAGCATGCTGGAAGCCCCGCTGCGTCACACATCTTTCGCATCCAGTTACCAAACCCAGCCGGGGAGAAAGGCTTGCCATATTCGGTCAGCACGAATGTGAGGTTCGTTCGGGGGGTTTGAGCCAGCACAACCTCGAGATCGGGGTGGATCGGTATTTGAAGCGACGCGTGCGTCTTCTGCTGTCGGACGGAAATCAGTTTGCCCTTAACATGCTGCCACCCCATTCGGACAGCATCAGAGCGGCGTTGACCTGTGCAAAGCATAAGTGTCATGGCGAGACGCGCTTTGCTTTCGATCGGATGGTGTGCTTCGAACGCAGCGATTTCGTCTTCAGTCCAAGTATGATAGCCGTCTCCGTGGCTTTTGAACCCCTTTAACCCTGTCAGGGGGTTAGCCTCTATCAGCTCCAGTTCCAAAGCATAACCCATCAACACCTTCAGTCGTTTAAGTAGCGAGTTGGCAGCTTCTGGCCTATCTGCCATCTCTTCAAGGATACGCTTGGCATGCCTGCGCTTGAAGCCAGCAACTGGGTTGTCGCCATACGCTTCCCTGAATTTGTCGAACTGAGCGCGATACGTCCGGCGAGTAGACTCGGCGAGGTTCTTGTAGTTGGGCGACCTGTAGTATGCATCGACCAAAGCCGAGATTGTGTTACGGCTTACAAATGTCGGTTGAACCTCCAGCTGGGCTTCACCCCTTATCGCCTTGTTGTAGGCTGCCCAGAACGGCTTGCTTAGCAGCGGTCCGGGAAGCCGAGCATTTGGCAGGCCGGGCTTCTTGAGATATATCCGCTCCTTCCCGTGGCGGTCACGATAGATATGGACAAAGGGCGGTCTTTCGTCATTTCGTCTGCGCATCGAACATCCTGTCCCAAGAGTTTTCTTCTGAAATCGCTTCCGCAGGGGTCGCTTTGCCTGATGCGATCACGACAAAGCCTCCATCCGGGAACATCCGAATTGCTGCTATTGATTTGCCAAGACCCCTTAACAGCGAGATGGCTTTCTTCGCCTCCACAACTGGAAACCTTGGACTGCGCTTCGCAGACGGCTTGTCTGCAATTGATGATGGTTTATCCATTGTTGCCTCGCTCGGCCGGTGGCGCGCTTTGCTGTGTGGCTTTCAGGATGGCTTTGACTTCGGCAGTCATCGATCGATCATTCCCGCTCGCCCTTTCACGGAGCCACTCTTTCAGTGTTTCGGGCAGCCGAAGTAACAGGGCAGCGGTTGTAGCGTCGGACATAATGTTCCCCTTTGCGCTTCTAGTGTGATATCTCAGGGATATACGCCGACTCGGTCGCCGTCAATATCCATATGATATATAAGGGATAGAAAATATGGCTGTAAGAAAGCGGGAAGGGCAGCAGCTTCTGCTCCGATTTGCGGAGGGATCAGACCTGCGAGACAGGCTTCAGGAGGTCGCGAAGGCGAACAACCGAACGATGACCCAAGAAATTCTGTTTCGGTTGGAAGCTTCGTTGTCCGAAGAGCGCGCGACAAATCCCGTGACGTCAGAAAGTGGCCTCAAGTTTCTGGCGGCGACGAAAGGCCAGTCAATCGCCAAACTGGACGCGCGCCTGAATGAGCTTGAGCAGCGCGTCAAGGCCCTAGAGGGTCGGTAGCCGTTATCCGCTGCCTGAGCATTATGTGAGCGCATCCAATGCGCGTGCAGCGCGTAGCGGCGCTGAATTCGTCAGGACGCGATCAGGCGCTGGTCTTCCGTCTGCCACGTTTTGGCTTCGGCGCGGCGGTGGGTGCTTCGCGGATGCGGGCCAGCAGGGTTTCGGCGGGTTCGTCGTTGGGGTCGCCTATATTCCTGAAGCAACACCCGACTCATCACGGTGAAGATATTCAAACGTTGGTCAAGATAGCCCTTCAGGGATTAGACAAGTCGGGAACGTATATCTGCTTTAGCGGAATCAGCGACCGATACCTCGGCGCGAGCATGGCATAGTTCTCTAGCAGCATCTCGACAAACTGTTCCCCGTCGATCAGGCGCAACTTGGCACGGTTCCGCTCCAACTCGACTGCCCCGCGTGCGTAGGAGCCGAGGTTGACGTATAGACCATACTCACCTTCGCCCAGCGTGCCGAGCAATTGGTCAACGTCCGGGCGCGGCGTCTGTTCGGTCCTGCGCTTGCATTGCACCTTCACGATAGGCGGCTGAAACCCCAGCGCATCCATATGCGCGATCACGTCAACGCCACCGTCACCCGATTTCGTCGTCACCCGGGTCGTGTAGCCCATACATTCGAGGATATGGGCCACGAAGTGCTCGAACTCGTGCCCGGTCATCCCAGCCATGATTCTGCGGATAACGAAATCGCTTGTGGTTCCCTCGGCCTGTCTGGCCACGGCCTCGGTTGCCGTGTCGTCGTCGGCTGCGTCTTCCTGTGTCTCGGGTCTGGCCTCGATCTGGTTCAGGGCGGGGCCGAGGTTGACCTTTGCCAGGAACTCAGCGGCGTGCACCCGCACCCTGAATAGCGTGATGAACGAACCGATTTCGTTAAGCGCGCTTTGGGTGAAATCTGTTCGAGGGAAATGGCCCAGCCACTCGACCACACGTCGGTTGGGGTATTCGTCGGGGTCGTCGGGCACATGGGAAGCCTCGCCCGTAAAGCGACCGATATTTACCATGCGATCATGCTTCGACGGATAAACCACAATATCACCCGCCTGAATCTCGTGAACGAACCGGAATAGAAGCCCGGCATATACCGGAACCGCACCTTCCTTCACATCGCGGATTGACTCACGCAGCGCCACCTTGAAGGCTTCGCGGTCGGCAGGGATCGTGCGCAGGTCGCCGAGCTCCCGCCAGCCAATAGCAACATAGCCGCCCTCGGTCGGTCGGTCGGAAACGTGCCCGCCCATATGGACGCCCCAGACTGTCGGCATTGTTCAGTCCTCTTCCCCGTTATCGTCGTCATCGTCGCCAAACAGACCAAGTTGCTTGTCCGAGGTATCCGCCGAATGCTTCGGTGCCTTGCGTTCGGCCTCGGACGGGCTGGGCAACTCGGCGGCCGTGAAGCAGGGACCGGCCACAACCTTGTCGAGCGTCTTCTCAAGCTCCGGTTCCATTGCAAGGGTTGCGTCCAGAACCCACAGAAGTTCCAGAAGCTCATCGCTCATGCGGGCAGTCCAGCGTTCGGGGCGAATGTCATCAAGGGGCGAGGATTTCTTGCCCGCCCGCTTCTTCATCCGGTAGCCCAGCCATGACTGCACGACCTTGAGGCCAGACACCTCGAACTCCCAGACTTCCGGCGCAACGGGGCCGAAGCGGCCATCCCCCACGGTGATTTCGCGGGTGGCAGGGTCATAGGAATATGCCTCGGGATAGTTCGCCGGGTTGTCGGAAACGCCCTTGATGATCTTGGCCGCGCCGGGCGGGATTTCGTCACCGCGCCCTTCGCCTTGAAATCGCTCGGCATAAGTGTGCAGCCAGATCAGCTTGCGCCCCAGCGCTGCCGCCTCGGCAAAGGTCGCGCCATCCTTGGTCACGGGGACACGCGGGCCGGGCGTCTCAAGCTCGTTCCAGAAGCGTCGAGTATAGGACTGCCCGCCAAGAACGGCATAGACATAGGAGGCAAGGTCCTCTGCGTCCGGCGTGGTGCCGTATTCCGCGCCAAGGGCATCGAGCATTCCGGCTGTCACGTTCGGTTCCGTTCCGGCTTCGTCCCGATAAAGGGGGATTACGTCCTTGCCGCCGAAAGAACCCCGGAAATGGTGCAAGTCGGGAATTGCAGCACTCACACTCACGGCCTGTCCGAAACCAAGCGCGGTCGATAGCAGTGTCGAGAAATACACTTGTGTTGCACCGTTCATACGCCAAAGCGGGGGCCGCAAACGGTCGCCCAAGCGGAAATCATACAGTGCGAAATGCCTATCAAACGAACGATAAGAAAACGGGATTGCCTGTGGCCGCGCCGAACTCTCAGTCAGCGAAATAATCGGCGGCTGGCCTTCTCCCGGTAAGTCGTCGCGCACTGTTTTCGTTATCTTCCACCCGCCTGTTTCACGAAACAACTTCTTACGCTCTGGCACCTTAGATTTCACCAAGCGATCCCACCGAGCATTTAGAACAGCAACAGTTTCTCCAATTGGCCAGTGCCTCTTAAATTGGGCTCCATTCAAGCTAACTGGGAAAATATCGACAATCTCTGGCCAAGCCGAATAATCGCCCTTTCCAATTGGCAGGAACGGCTTATGCCAGTCATCGGGGCAATCTCGCCAGACTAGCCCGCCAAAATCCGCAACGACTTCGAGTTGCGTCAACTTGCTTTCGCGGTCTGTTCCTTCGATCTTCGCATATCTAACCTTCGCGGGTTTGTCGGGCGACGGTTTCGCCGCCCGAACTCCGATAGCAATGGCCACCGGGGTCTGAATGCTAAACACGTTCGGCGTTTTTCGAGTGCCGAGATTGTCGCCGCCAAGGTCGATTATCCAAAGCTCGTCGAAGGTGCGCCGCATCACCTCTCGCACGCCGATAAAGCCCGGCCCCGCCAGATAGCTCGATGCAGTGATGAACGTAACAACCCCGCCGCAGTTCTGTTGCTCGAACAATCGCCACAGCGCCCAGCGCCAGAAATAAACGTAGTCGTTATAGAGGTTCTTGAGGTGAACGCCCGCACCCGCGTTCGAGGCTGGTTCCGTGAAATCTCTGAAGATTGGGCGTTCGGTCCTGTCGCCGCCTTCAACAACGGCCGTTGCAATATCCATTTTGCCTTGGCCTTTATCACCAAAGCGCACCCAACCGCCCTTGCGCTGCGTGTCCGTGTCGCCCTCCTCGATGGTCTGGCGATCATAGGGAGGGTTACCCAGACACACGAGAATATCGCCGCCCTGCTTCACCTTGCGGGCGGCCTCGTGCTCTTGCGTCAAGGCTTTATGTGTGAGGTCCAGTCCACCCGGCGGGGCTTTGTTCGGGCTTGATAGTGTGTCTGCCAAATAGATATTCAATCGCTTGGCAAGCTTTTCCTCGGGTTCACCGGCCGCCGCCTTGGCATCGTTCATCGCCCCTTCAAGCGCCTGTGTCAGCCGCAGATGCGCAACGGCATAGGGGCCAACCAGCACCTCGAACCCATGCATGTTCTCGGCCATCTGGCGGGCTCGGGCAGGCACCGCGCCGGGGCCAGATCGCGCGCGCACCTTTTCCAACCCGTGCTTCACTGCCGCAACGGGATAGGTGCCGGTGCCCACCGCCGGATCAAGGAACACCACGCCATCATCGGCAAAGCCCAGCTTTTTGCTGAACCGCTTTTCCAGCAGTTCCGAGGCAAGGCGCACCTGCAATTCAACCACCTCACGCGGGGTATAGTAGACGCCATAATCCTTGCGCAGCTTGGGGTCATATGCGGCAAGGAAGTCCTCATAGAAATACAGCCACAGGTCGGGCTTCGATTTCAGGAAGTCGTGGGGGTCCAGTGCTTCGAGGGATCGGCGCAACATCTCGAACCCGACCGCCAGTTCATCGCGCGCGGCCTTCTGGCCCAGCAGTTCGAGGGTCCGGGCCAGCAGGCCGTTGTTCTTGTCGAGGGTCTTCGCGGCCTCGGTCGGGTCGAGCTTGGCCGCACCGGAGAGGCGCGCCAGCAACATCGCATATGTCACCGTCTGGGCGTAGGCATCTGCGAATTTGGCATCATCGGAATCGGGGAAGAAAAATTGCCGCCATTCACCTGCGAGAAGCCCAACGGCGGAGCCGGGCTGGGCCAGCGCGGTTTCAACCTCAGACCGCAGGAATCGGCAGAGAGGGGCGAGATAAACCGCGAGCGGTGTCGGCTGATGCGGCACGTTCGGCTGCCAGCCTAGAAAGTCGCGGAACAGCCGCTCAAGCGCCTCGGCATCGTCGTTGGTGGTCGCAGCCTTGCCTTTTTCGGTCGGGTCGTCGTGCATGCGAACAATCGGCTGGCCATCCGGCCGTTCGCCACCACGATAGAGCGCCCATTCCCGCCCGTCTGAGTAGATCAGATTCGGTAGTCCCTTGAGCTTTTCCCATTGCTTCTTGTTATGCTCGCCCCTGAGTTTTGGCGCATCGGCACCGAGGCCCGGTGCCTTCAACTCGATATAGCCGCAGATCAGACCGCCGACATAAATTGCGATGTCGGGCCGGACCTTGTGTTCCGACAAATGCGTTTCGGTGCGGGTTTCAATGGTCAGGCCGTAGGTGTCCCCTGCAAACTTGAACAGGTCAGCGACCAGCGGTTTCAGTTGGTCTTCTGGTGAGGCCGCGCCGGGAAGTGAAAATTTTGCCTTGAGGGCCTCTGAAAATTCTTCGAGGTCGGATAGCTTCATTCAATCGCCCACTTCAACTTGAAATCGCATCTCGGTCTTTCTCGCTACCCACCTTGAGAACCGAGGGATGCCTCAGGACAACGCACAGGACGCTTCCTGAAGCGGTCGAGGATGACTTAAGCACTGCGAAGCCCCTCACGTCAAACACTTACGGACTCAGTGCGGCGTGATGCAACCCAATCACAGACGCTCTGTCAGGTTTTGATCACGGGTATTGGGGGCGGACAGACGGACAACCTTCGGCATTTTGAACCGGTTGATCACTTCCTTCATCGCGCCAAGCCCGGAAAGGTACGCCCGATCCGACTTGGCAGGATACCCGCAGAGATACTTGGCGCTGGGTTGCCGTAAACCCGGTTCTATTGCTTGCGCAATTGATTGCGGAAAGTGAGCATGCTGAAAAACCTGCCACACGAGCCGATTGTGACCCGTGATAATGGGGTGTTATCGGATGCAAGAACGCGGCTAGCGGTCGTAGCGTTGAAGAAAGTAACCATACGCCCGGTCGACAACTAGCGGGTCAAAAGAGGCCAGTCCCAGCGGCACTGGATTTCCCGTGGATGCACCAAGCGGCGCGTGAACGATCGCCGCCACCATAACATCAGGAACCAGCAGGAGCTCTAAAGATTTGGGAAAGTCCCCGACACGGACCTCCTGAATTTCATCAAACGTCTTTTCAGTGTACTTTGCAGGCCGGCCCCATGCATACAAACATAAAGATTTCATTTCAGACTTTTCCCCAGGCAAAGTGCGTGCTGTAGTTTCCTGTATCAAAGTCAGAAGGTCCCGCTGCTGGGTCGTTGCGCCCCATCCTTGAGTTTGGGGGGCTACCGCGTATATATTCTCGGGTGCCTCAGTTACGTTACGCAGGCCGTAAGCCAGTACCGCCTGTACACGCTCGATATTGCCAGGCAAGAGTAACGAGCCAACGATAGGAATAGTTTTTCTATCGCTTCTCGGTTCACCAGCGCGACTTACTGCTTCCCTCCAGTAACGGACTACTGAAAGACCATTTCGCGTCGCAAACTCCTTGAGAAACTCTGGTGCCAGGTCGATTAGAGTTTGATAAGCAGAGGCAGCATCGAGCTGAGCGGTTGAAGTCTGCTGATCCTTCACAAACAGAGCTACCGCGCGCTCAATCTCGGGTCGGTCAGCGATCTCGTGATCCATCCGCCATGCTGACAAATCAATTTCAGCTGCACTGGGATTGGATGCTTGAGCAAATGTGACGACTCGAAGAGGCATCTGAAACCTTGTGCCCGGGGTGACTAATGGATCAATCGAATAGATATCACGGCGCTCGGTCTTGCCACGATCCGCCTGATCTGCGAGTTCTCTGAAAAATTGTTTAAAACGAGCGGGCACACGCTCCGCGACTCGGCCTGTCTCGGCGGGGTCCTCGGAAGGAAGTTCGGGCAAAACTCGCTCAAGCTCATCTAGAGTGCTTCTGATCTGAGGGGCTATCGACATGAGATCGAAGCCAAATGAACGTCGACGCGCTTCAACGGTGTAGATCGATGGTTGTTCATCGTCTTCTTGAAAGAGACTTTCACCTGAAATCGTCAGCCACAGCTTCCCGGCTCTCCGCTCCAAATAACCAGGAGCAATAGCCTCCTCCAGAACATATTCGATGTCGGTCGGGCTGTAGCCAAAAAATATAGCCGCATCTTCTTCGTCAATTCCAGGGGCCGCTTTGACAAGGCGGAGCAAAAATTCGAGCGTTGGACTTACCTGCCCCAATGATGCCACCTTGTAATTCACTTCAAAAAACCGGCAAGGCAACAAAACATCGAATATATCGAGTTCTACACGCCGGTCTTCCTCCAGTGGCACAAGCTCATGCCCTCTTAATCGCAAGAGTGGTCTATTAAGCTTTGCCATATTCTTCTTGCCTCTCTATTGAGTCATCCCGAGATGAACCTTCGCATTTCAGCCCTTCTTGAATTCCTAACAAATCTTCCACGGCGATAGCCGAGGCGACGCCGTCATCGATCCGTCTTTCAAAGCCTGCCGACAGTCGACCCATTGGAGAGTTAGGTCTCCACCGATTGCGTGACCCGACAATTACAAGCCTGTCCATCGCGCGACTGACAGCGACGTTGATCCGGTTGGGTGTAACAAGAAAGCCGTCTTTAATGGTCTTGCTGCCTGCCTCGACAGGTCCATACTGGTTGTTTCTAACGAGCGACAAGATCACTATTGGGTTCTCCTTCCCTTGATAGCTGTCTACTGTGCCAACCTTTACGTTCCGCTCCAAAAGAGTAGCCAGTGAGGACTGCCTTAGTTTTCGTTCAATCAAATTGCGCTGTGCTGCGTACATGCAGATCACTCCGATACCTATCGGATGACTTTGCTGCGTAAGCAGCCAATCGCGAAACTTGTCATCCGCATACCACCGGTCGAGGAGACGGATGATCGCGTCTGCTTCCGCAGGATTACTCTTACTTTTGGCGTCATTGCGCTCGTAACCCGCCTGCCCAAGGCCATCGGTCTCCACCCATGTCAGTGGATATTTCAGGTCGCTAGGGAACACGTGGGGATCAACAACAGGGTCCCGGCGCCCGGCAAGGAGCGTGAGGTCTGGGTAAAATGTTTCAGATACGAGTTGGCCTATGGGAGAAAGCATCCGATACTGTGTTTTCAGCTGCGAGCCAGCAGCGCGGCCATAGTTCGTCATAAAAATGCGTTCAAAATCGCTTCGCTTGATTTCCTTCTTGGCAATCGAGGTCCGCTCTGCAACGAGGTTGACGATTTCAGGCTTATGCTGAGGTTGCAACTGTGCGTGGTCGCCGACAAGGACAGCCCAACGAGCAGCCTGAAGCGGGACGAGCAATTCGCCGGAAGTGCAACGGGCGGCCTCGTCAATAATCACCAAATCGAAAGCCGTAGCCGTGAGACCGAGCGATGATCTGCCAAGTCCAACGCATGTTCCAGCAACAATCTGGCGAGTGCCCGCGAGGAAGGTATCGAAGCTGCGCTCAGCTCGGGAAACACTGCCGATAAAATCGCGACCCAATCCTGCTATGGACCTCAGTCGTTCAATTCTATCTGCGCCAACTCCGTACTGCCGCGCTGCGCGTCGCGCGATTGCGGCAGCGATCTCGTCAAGAACACAATTCCAATCTTCTTCGAAGCTGGAATCAGGAAGCGGGATCTCGACATCGAGCACGCTCAAATGCTCCTGCAGTGTATCAACAAGGCTGTTTATTCGCTTAATCTGCGTTTCAGAATCACGGGCTAGCTCGCAAATCCTATTAACGACCGGTCTTACCGTTGTTTCTAGAAAAACGACTTGCGAGATAATTTCGTGTGGAAGCCCTAATACCTTACCGACCACAGCCATACGTTCGCCGAACGTGGCGCTAAACTGATCTTTATAGGACTGCTCGACCCGGGACGTATGATAGGGGCGCAGTGGTGGTGATACCTGTGCGCCATCCATCCCCACACGCAATAGGCTGGGCAACTCACCGGTCTTACGGAAAAGCGTGAGAACCGCTTCGGCGGCATTGTTTACCGCCTCATGCGATTGACTAGAAAGAAGAACGTTCCGTACAAGTCCGTTGGTAATTGTGTAGTGTGCAAGAGCTGCAATGAACTTCGTTTTTCCCGTACCAGGCGGCCCTTGGAGCAACCCCACCGGACGCGAGTTTATGATGTTTCGAAAGGCTTGTGTTTGGTCATCGTTGAGCCCGTAGAGTTCTAACGATTCTTCGCTCGCGTGATGGTCGGTTATTTCGGGGGATGCGTTGGAGCGGGAATCGAAAACTGACATGAGGTCATTCGCGCGTCCGTTGCCAGCCAGAATTCGATCGACTGCGTCGCTACGGCGTTTGAGGCTGGTACCCTCGAAGTGGCTGAGAAAACGTAGCCGCTGTCCTGCTTCAACAAGTCTTGAACTCAAAGACCAACCGCCCTGTGCATCGATTACAGCAAGATCCGGCTTGGAGTGATTTATATCAAGGTCACCAATGCGCCGCCAGTTTCCTTTCTTGTCCTGCTTCTGAACAGCCACAGTATCATTTCGAGAAAAACCAAACTCGCCGCTTTCCAACTCAATGACGACCTTGTGGCGTTTAATTCCGCGATCATAATCGCTGTCAAGCTGCACAACAGCTTCGGTCGTGAGCTCGTTCTCAACCTCCATAAGAACGCGCCATAACTCCGGTACGTCTATATCGGTTGACAGCGCGTCGCTTTCGGCAATCTCTTCGGCGAGTGCGTCTTCCGCCTCGTCTTCCAGCGGGACGGCATCGGCGCTTTCAGGCGTTTCAGAGATCGCTGGCAACGCGTCTCCCGAGACTTCTTTGGCTATTTTTTCTTTGACCACAGGATCGTTTAAGATTGGCTCAAGCTCCGACAAGTCTGTAACGTCAGAGCGCGTGACAGTCAGAGTGGCACTTAAACGGTAAAACTCCTGTTTTGCCGCAAGGGTCAGAAGCCACTGTTCAAGCTTTCGCCGTTTTGCGCCTATTGCTCGACCATCTTCGTCAAGGCGCACTTCGAGTTCCTCAAATGCGCCGCGAATGTGAAGCGATAGGTGGTGATAGTGCGGATGACGCCGAACACGAACAAAAAAGAAACCTTCATCGGAAGCGACTGGACCTGTCTGTTGACCTACTAACGAAACAGAGATTGATTTCTTTTCCTCTGTTTTCTTCGGCTCTGTCGACTGAAGGCGCGCGATAGTCGACATCAGTGCCTCCTGTAACGGTAGGAGGGTCGTGAGAACAGGTGGCTTCTCACGGCATTCTCGAATTGCCGACGCAATTATCGTTGCATCTGGAGGAGCAAGATCAGATGCTGTGAGAATTTCCTCGGTAATTTTGGTGAGTGCGAAGCGATCTCGCTCCATACGATTCCCACTATCAGGCGCATACTCTGAACTTACGATTTCACCATCGGCACGCGGCGAATAGTCAAGCACATCAATGAGTAGGGTTTGACCTTCAGAGTCAACAACTATATTGGCTGGCTTCAAATCACCATGCCCTATGCCCTGCTCGTGAAGGCTATCTACTATCGTGACGAGATTACTACACAGTTCCAGGGCGTCCGTAGCGACCTTATATTCATTATTATCGCGAATAATGACATCGAGTGGAACGCCTTCGATCCAGGCCTGAACAAGGACAATGCTATCACCCAGCCAGTGCGCGCCACGAACCGGCGCAACTCCCAATGGCTTGTCAGCCTTCATGTTGGCAGCACGACGTAAGAAGGAAAGAATGCTGCCCCCCTCTTTCTTCAGGTCCCCCCATGCTGGCTGTTTCCACTGCTTGACCAAGACCGGAACACCGCCGTCTATACTGCGCCATACATCCACCCGATCACTTTCAACGATCATTTCCCCATCAACAGGAAATATAGTGAATAACTGTCTTTGTGACCGTATGGTCTCTCTGAACGATTCAAGTTTCGAAATTATTTCATCCGATGTTGGCCTCGAAGCAGTTGCTCTATTGTAAGACTCAAGAGCGATAGTCGCGTCCGCAAATCTTTGCTCAGGGATAATTTCCAAAGCCTCCGCAAACCAGTCATGCAAAACGGAATAATCATTGGCTGCATCAATTTCAGCGTCCCATTCCGCCGGTTCACCCGTTGGTGATTGTCCAAAAAGTAGCGTGTGTACCGCAACCCCGAGCAGAAAAACATCTCGCCGCTTCGGGCCGCCATCTACTTCCAGCACGTCTTCGGGCACCGTTACCCCAGATAGGAATTGGTAACGTGAAGTACCGAGAGATTTTCCTTCCGGAAAGCGCGATGCCAGTAGATGAGATAGCCTGACGGACGTTGGAAGTTCTAGCCATATGCTGTGTCCACCAAGGTCGAGGTGTGATGCATTCTGGCGATGCAGCGCCGCAACAGCAGATATTACCTGCCGCGCCAATTCTATCTTCTGATTGGGAAGAATAGTAGAAGCTTCACTGATAGCAAACTCATTGAGGCGTCGCATACGACGGCGGCGATCGTAAATCTCCCAATAATTGACACTACGGTCTGGATCATCCAGTCGCGGAGTCAGAAGTGTTCGCTCTAGTTCCTGATCCCGGTCACGGAGCCAATGGTATACCTGCTGCTCACGCCCGGCGATCTCCAGTCGCCCCTCTTCGGTCTGGAAGCGGCCATCCTTACACTTGGTGAAGTCCCATAACCTCAAGATTCCTAGGCTGTTCTTATTGCCCTCTTCGGTCGCTTCATATTCTCGATAAACGTCACTCGGATGAGCGTAACTAGATATATCCTCTGCAAGATACCTTTGGAAACGACGCCGTCCTGGCTTAAAGGGCGAATTCGGGCCGACATTAAAAAAGCGGCTTAGTTTATCCTTCCAAAAACCGTCTGTGAGAGGTCGGTGTAAGAATTTAGCGAGCGGTTCGCCGAATGTCTCGTTCAGTTCTCGTGTATTTCCGGCCAACTTGATGAAGTCAGCGGCGGAGAGAACTTTACGCTTTTCCAAACCATCAAGATTAGCATTTGTTGCCGAGCCTGTAAGGACAACGAGACTGGCGATAAACGGGACGGGCTCTTGGCGGGTCTCGGGCCGACTTTTTAGCTGGTTTCTTAGGGGTGTCAAAACCTCCCGGCCAATATCCCCAATCTTCTGTACAGGGGAGGGGCCGTAATCTCTGCCATTGTTGAACCAGCGACCCTCTCTATTCTCGAGGTTTCCGTTCCAGTCCTTTATATCGACAAAGAAAATACGGTGATCCGATACAATGATGAGGTCAATTTCACGCGATTTTCCTAGACCGAGCGCGAGATCAAGATTTGTGAAGGCATACCAGTTTGACGGCAGCTCTTTTTTCAGTAGCTCAAGGCCCTTGACCTCACGTGCATGAACACCGCGGCCGCAGTTTGTGACCTGCATATCCCCCCCTTGATTAAGCTAAGGTTCAAGAGTAGCGGGTTTTTTTTGATTTCGGAAGCGCTTTTACGAACCTACTTGGGGGTGGGCAGCGGTGCGGCATTTTCGAAACCAAGACTTAACGATACTACGGTTAGATGAACGCCCTCGACAGCCGGTGCCACCTCAATACGCATCGCCTTTGGGCCGCAAGTAACCGAGCGATTCGGGCTTACAGTATCGCTCCTGCCGCGTTCCCGGTGAACATGTCCCCATCGCGTACATACCGGGCCAACATCGCGTCTGAGGCATGGCCTGTCTGAGCTCGGATTTTCAGAGTTGATACACCCGCCTGCGCCGCACTGGTCGCAAAACCTGCCCGCAGGCTATGACCGGAATAGCCTTCAGGTTCGATCCCTGCTGCTGCCAGTCGCTCGCGGATCACAACAGACACGGCCTCCCCCGTCAGCGCACTTGTCGCAACATGACCATGACGGTTGACCGGGCGGAACAGCGGGCCTTGTTCAATTCCTGCGATTGCACGCCATGCTTCCAGCGCACCCACTGGGCAATGGCGGGTCCTACCATGGGGAATGCCCAGTCGCCGCCCTGCACCCTCCTGATCGGTTTTACTGCGCCGGATGGTCACGATCAGCCCTTGGCGCGCGGCCTCAACATCAGCGCAATTCAACCCGACCAGCTCGGAACGGCGAAAGCCCCCGGCAAAACCAAGCAGGAGCAGCGCCCGGTCGCGATGATCGCGGATCGTGCTGCCCAAACTGTCGAGGACCAACAGTAGGTCATCCCGCAAGAGGGGTTTGGCCTGCCGCTGAGCCGTGCCATGTGCGCGCCGCAAGCCGCGTAGTGTGGCTTTCACGATTTCGGCCCGGCAGGGGTTCGGCATACCTGCCATTTCATGGGCTTTGGAGATCGAGGCAATCCGGCGCTGGATGGTCGCAACGGCATGTTGCCCCGCGTGATCGCCAATGTATGCGCAGATCATATGCGGGCTGGCTGGAATGGTGCCGCCCCATTCATGGAACTGGGCAAGATCGCTGCGAAGGGCGCGTTCGCTGGCGGGGGCAACGCTGCGTCGTAACAGGTCCGCCACTTGATCGGAAAGTCCACCCTCTGCTGTAGGACCAGTCTGGAATGTTCCGCAGTTAATTGCATTTTGATCCTTCCCATCACCATCGGCATGACCGGAAAATGGCATCATCGACCGATTTCCGCTCCAGCAATTAATTGCAATTCCTTGAGCTGCTAAAGCCGATTGATCCGCCGCGTTGGAAAGCTGTAGACGGGCTGTCTGGTCCGCGTGAGGGATTGGTGGGCCGAGGCGTGGGACGGCGCTGAGGGACTCTGGTATCACGCGGAAATGGCGCGTGCAGACATGTGATTGGGCCGGGATCATCTGGCGCTGCTTATGGTGTCGTGTGAAGCTCATGGCCGCAGCCCCATTCTGACCAGCTTCGCCGCATATGCCTTGTCGAGGCGTTCGGCCCTGTCACTGAACAAATCGGCAGCCAGCCTCATGCGCTGTAACAGACGATCTTCTGTCTGGGCGTGTGGCTCAACCGATCCGCTCCGCAAGATATGCGCGATCTCGACATCGTGGCGGTCGACCAGATAGCGGGATATGATGAAGAAGCGATGGCAGTCCAGAACTTCCCCTTCTGCGCAAAGTAATGCTGGACGGCAGCGCGTGGCAATGTCCATGACCTGTTCGATCCCGTCCAGAAACCGGGGCAGTGTGCAGCGCCGCGCATAGCTGGCTTCTTCATCCGTGACGTGCCCACCGAGCTGCGTGCCAAGATGCAGATAGCCGATGCCGCGCTTGTTCAGCCCAGCCTTGAGCGGGGCTTGATTGAAGAACGGTTGGCGGGATCGCGGGAATGACCGAACGTCGATCAGGCAGCCGATCTCGCACTGCTGAATGCGTTGGGTGAACTCTGCCCATGATAGGGTTGATGACCCCAGCGTCAAAATTGTATTTGGCATGATTTCTCCATAAGTTACTGTAAAAACAATAACTTTTAGAGACTCGGTGGTACATGCTGGAACCCTGCGAAAATCATGTTTACCGGAGCAATGGCGTCCAATAGCGCAAGACAAAGTGCGTTCACGCGGCCTCTCGACGCTCTCAACCCGTTGATTTTGAGTCGAATGTACTCAGCCGCTCCCACAGGTTGGCACACAGGGGATATTCGGCCATTTGGGCCATTGCAGGTCAGCGGCGGGCCACCTCTGGTAAGACCCCTGACCTGCCATGGAACACTGACCGCTCTGCATGGGGCTTGAGCACGCCGGGTGCGCAACCTTTGGGCGGGTCATCTGGCTCCAACTACTTTTGCGCAATTGATTGCAATTATTGGATAGCTGTCTCCAGAATTTTTCTTGTGCGGCGTGTTCTATTCGCTGACAAATTGCTCTCATCGCTGGCAGGCATCGTGGTGGCTGATCACAATTTCCATGCTGTGGCATCGGTCAGTTTGAGTTCTGCCAGCACATTCGACCAGCCAGACCAGATCAATTCAGGCATCCACCGAGGGCACAGGTTGCAGTCGTGGCGATTTTGAAATCAGTAATGTCGGCCACACAGAGCAGATCGCGTCCGATTGACGCGTGGCTTCGTGGGTTGCTGCTTACTCGACTTCAGGTTTCGGGTAGATAACGCAGTGACTGCTGTCTGCCGAGCGTGGACAAGATAACGGTTCCGGTCTCTGAATTGTCATCATGCAGAGATCGCCTTTCCCACTTGATTGCAAGTTCTGGGGCAGGTTCCCCCTCAAAACGGCACCGGCGTTTCTTGTGCTTTTCGCGTGTCGCTTCGTTCGTTATCCTGAAAATTGCATTGCCTTCTGAGTCCTTCTTCGTCCTGAAAAAAGACACCATCAGGCCCTGATGCAAGCCGATGATCAGGTCAACTCGTTTCGCTGCGACCGGGGCAATGGTCCAGTCACCCAAAGTTTGCTCTGCGAGTGAAGCAGGATCAGCTTTGGCGTCAGGGTAAGAATTATTCATGCCAACCAGCAAGACTGTGCCGGGGATTTCACTCCGCATGACAGGTTGGCCATGCTGTTCTTCCAGTTCGTTCACATTGCGCCAGTATTGATTTGAGTTGTGCCCGGAATGCTTGTTGCTCAGGTTCAGTACGCTGATCAGGATCGTCTCCAGCGCAAAGGCGCGGGCATCATCCAAGCCGTATGCTACCACTTTGATTTCCGGCTTTTGCCCAAGCTGCAAGATTTCCTTGATCGTGTCTGACTTGAGGTCTGCACCCCGCTCAGACAACGAAAAGACACCAGATTTCGCCACAAGCGCAGCATGGTGAAAGCAACGCTGCCCTGTGCCTTTACCAATGTAAAAAATGCCACCCTGCGGATCGTCCTGTCGCCTTGGATCGATAAGGGCGTAAACATACTGCCCAAGCTGGCTCATGGTCTGAATTGAAAATCCTGAAATCTGATCCGTCATGTAAATCCTACCTTTCCCCTTTGGCACCTGACCACGCCTGTTCCGGGCTTGCAACCTTCGGACGGGTAGGTTGGCTCCACGGTGCGCTTCCGCAGTTAATTGCAAACATGAGACAGCAGCCCTTCTGATCGCTCTTACTTGGCTTGCTCTATCCAGTGGTAGATTGCTCTTGTTGAGGGCGGGCATTGTGCCGACTGGTTGGCAGACACGGTGACAGAGCAACGGATCATCGACCCATGATTTACGTCGTTGGCTCTAGTTATTTGCAGTACGCTGGGATCGGATTGGAGGTAGTGGTGCCCGCAGAATGCCCTGAGAGGCAATATGCGGGCCAGTGAGTGCCCAAGTTCCGCTTTGATGGGGAATTTGGGTGTGGCTCGGGGTTCGATGGCGCTGAGAGCGCGGAAATTCAGTTCCCGAAATTAGGTCACCCCACTCCCTGTATTGTCAGTGGCAAAAGTTTTTTCAGGCTCATGATGACTTTTTTCCAGCCTTCGAAATCAGGCGAAGCTTCTTGGGGGTCGGAGCATTGGCGGGCGGTTCGGATTTGCCATGCTTCATCTTTGGCGGCGCAAGCAACTCAGCCATGTCCTTGATCGGGGGATCATAGGGTACTGGCTTCTTCGGGTGTGTTTTGGGGGGCAGGGTGCTGACAATGGCCTTGGGCGGTTCCGGCTTATATTCGGGCTCCGGTGTTGCAAAGGCGATGGCCACGTTGACGTGCACGAGGATGAAGCCAATGCTCGGATCGCCGGGGGTGGTCTTGACCCCGGCAGAGAATTTGACCTCACTGGTGAACTCGGCCCACTCGGCAAGCACCTTGGCAAATATCTCGGACCCCTTACCCGGTGGGCACTTTTTCAGGAACTGGCTCAACTGTCCGACCTGCTTCTGGGTCACACTCACCATCACGTGGCCGTACTCTTCGGCCATGGCCTGCTTGTACTGGAACACGAGGTCCTTCACCGTGTTCGGCTTCGTGGCAAGGTTCTTCTGGCTCAAGGCCAGCAATGCGTCCTGTGCATTCACATGGTCACCTCCCTCCGAAAAGCCTTCCGGCGAATTGATTTTGTCCTTCGCACGGGACGCCGTGCAAAGACTCGTATCGTTAACACTTATTTTATCACCTACCTTACCTCCCTTACTTACCTCTATATTATTGGTCGGAGGGACGTCCTCCATTCCGGCAGGAGGGGCGCTCACCATCCCAGTCGGAGAGACGTCATCCATGCCGGTCTGAGGGGTGTCCCCTAATTCCGGTTTTGTGAATTGCCGCTTCACGGACCCTTATGAAGGCTGTAGTGACATTCCCGAACAAGTGGACCTCAGACTCTATTATGTTGCGTTCTTTCAACAATTTCAGGCCGCAACGGACTCGCCATTCGCTCAGCCCGGTTTCCTGAGCCCAGCGTGCCCGAGAGAACGCAACCCAAGTTTTTCCGTCACGTTCATTTTGGACTTCGGCTGCCAGTAGAACAGCCTTTGCAGGATCAGGGCAGCAGCAGGGTCTTTGGCAAGGTTCATAGCTTTCGCAACGTAGTTTGTCATTTCACACCCCTGCCTTCACACTGAGCGGCAAAGTCGAGAGGAGCTTCTGAATGCCTTGTAGGCTTCGATGATTTCGATGACATCGCTTTTCCTTGCATTGTGAGCACGGATCAGCGATCTCTCACTGGTCCATGCGGGTTTCGAGGTGGTTTCCTGCGGGATATCTCGGGGGCGATGCTGTTGACGCAGCTTCGCCTCCTTGCGTTTTATCTGATTGTCAGATCAGTTGTGTCGGTTGGATTGAATTTGTTGTAGTGGCCGGATACCGTGCGTCGGTGAGCCTATTTAGGTTGGACAGACGCGAATTTATCTCAATGGTTCCAATGGCCATAAGTTGTTGGGTTGGACTAGCTAAGCCCATTGTTTTCAATTGATTATGTCTTGCCCCTACGGGCTGCCACTTACTCATTTTATTCGTTACCTCTCAATATGTTGCGGTTGAATTCTTCCGACCCTTCGCCAAGGTTGGACGAGTTTTGTTCTGGATTTGCTCCAGACAGCCGGGATAGGCCACTAGCAGCGAGCAGCCCGCGATCAGTTTTGCGCGTGTAGGTTGCTGCCTCTTTCGGCGTTGTGTTCGCAAAGAATGCCATCACTTCAAATTCTGCGCCGCCCTGATCCGCGGTTGCAGTTGCCTGCCCCTTGCGGATGCCGTGCAGGGAACAGTGGGCAAGTCCAGCCGCCCTGCACTGACGCTTAAACCTGTTGCCCAGCGTTTCGCGCTTGTAGGGCAGGCCTTTGCCGTGATGGATCAGAACCGCATTGTTGTAGAACTCAAGCCTGAGGCGTGACTTTCCCTTTCCCCCTTGAACTCAGGCTACGCAGACGATCTCGGCCGTTCCGAGGGCTGAGACGCGGTTCATCAGGGCGATGCGGATTTCGGCAGTTCGGCGGTCTGGGTGTCTTGCAGCGATACGCTCTCCGACGGCTTTGAGACTTCGCACGTTGCGCCACTGGCGTCGGCCCTGAACGCCATGCTCACGGGCCTGCCATTCGCGTTCATCGGGCGGACGAGGCCCCATTTGGGTCAGGACCCTCTCATTCCAGAAACTTGAGGCAGGTGCTGTCAACCAGCAGGTTCAGCGAACCGCCGACGCGCCGGTACCGTTGCTTGCTATGACGATTGTGAACATCTGTCCGGCATCGGTCGATCAGGTCGGCTACCTTATCCAGTGTGCGTTGCATGATTTTCGCAGCTGGCCAAAACGAAGGCGAAACCGAAAGCGGCAAATTCCTATTAACTTTCGTGTGACAGATCCTGAAATTCTTGGCTGCTACCGTGGATTTTCTGTTGCGGCCTGCAGTTCCAAAATTTGCAACATTTGCGCCATTAATTGCAATTTTTTACTGACTTTATTGCTGATAGAATCGCCAGGTAGAGGTTGATCAGGCGCTGCAATAGGGGGGAGCTATAAGGAAAGTCATGACGCTGCTCTTGGACCCTGCCGTGCTTTCGCCATGTCTGACTTTGGGCAATGGTGCCGTCGCAGACCCTTAGAACAACAGGCTGCGCGCTGCCCTGTTCACCGAGATACCGAAATCCGGTGTCGAACCGGATATTCTACCTGCCGGTCGATGTGGCCCTTAGTCGGGGCATCGCCAAAGTGAAGGACGACATGACGGAAGATATTGTGAATTTCAATCCAGAGTATCCTAAGTCGCGAACGCAGTTCGTCAGGTTTGCGTGAAGCGCTGAAAAACGTTGTTCCCTTGCTGCGAAAAAGCGAGTTCGCAACTTGATCTGCCAGGATTACGGCGTGCCCGTGTACACGGATGTCCTGTATGATCAGGCAACACAACCTTCATGCCGCTGGCCCACGCCGTAGACGGGATAGTGCGTATACTCTTTCTCTTTGGTTCACGCACGGAGCAATGCTCGTAGCCCGTAGTCCATGGGACGAATGTTATATTTTCAAAGGAAAATGATCCGGACGGGAGGGATCATTACAAAACGGAGGACGACAAGATGAATACAGGAACACACGCGCTCGCTGGTCTCTCAGCGCTGTTACTTGCAAGTGCGGGTCATGCTCAAGATGTTACCGGTCAATCCGGCGCTGCCGATCTGGGAGTGGATTCCCCGCGGCAGGTCCTTTTTGTTGGAAACAGTTACCTTTACTATAATGACAGTCTTCACAACCATACCAGCCGCATGGTTGCCGAAGGTGAAGGTATCGATGATCTGGCATACCGTTCGGTTACCATATCGGGTGGGTCACTTAATTTTCAACCGATCGATCATTACCTGACCCAAGGGGCGATTGGCTATGATGGGCCATTTGATGTGGTGATCTTGCAGGGCCACAGCGCAGCCGCCAACACCGAGACCCGTCGCGAGCGGTTTCGCGGTGCAGTGCTGAGTGCCCATGAAATGATCGAGGCGCATGGTGCGACGACTGCACTTTACATGACCCATGCCTATGCCGAGGGTCACAACAACTACGACCCCGAAATGACGGGTAATCTGGCCGCGCTTTATACCGAAATAGGCAACGAGATAGGTGCACTGGTGATTCCTGTAGGCCTTGCATTCGAGCGGGCACGTGCAGAACGCCCTGAGTTGGATTTGCATGTGGAGTTCGACCATAGCCACCCAAACCTTGAGGGAAGCTACCTTGCTGCGGCCACCGTATATGCCACGCTCTACGGTGCGCCATCGGTCGGGTTGGAATATGACTATTTCGGCCGTCTTGATGCAGAAACGGTCAGATTTCTGCAAGAGGTGGCGATAGACACAGTCAGTAGCTTCCAAGGCAACTGATCCAAGCAAAACCGTTCAAGGACAACACCACGGTAGTGTGATCTATGCTTCTGAGGTGTTGTCCAGTCTTGCACTATGGCTTTGCCGCGGCTGTCGGCGGACAGCGACACTTACTTTGAATAAATTCATTGTTGGCACCCGATCAATGAGTTGCCACTGCTGTATCGCCCGAAACGGATTCAGCGCCAGCGCCAGCGCCAGCGCCAGCGCCAGCGTCAGCGTCACCTTCAACGTGAACTCTGATGTCTGAACCGCAACTACACAGAAATTACGCGCCCATACTGAACTGTGCAAAGGTGACGAACGTGGTTAAATCAAGAGAAAACAAGAACCGCACAACCTGAGCAGTTGCGAAACACTGCGCTGGACGAAGCATATGGGTAGCGGCGCCGATTCACAGCTGATATTTTGATCAGTGTGTACTGATGCTTGTCCATTGAAAAAAGGGATGGAATTGTAATGGCACAGAGGATCGATCAGAATATCCCGGACACGGGATCTTCGCGCAGGCTGTCGTGTCGCGTGGTCATCGTCGCGCCAAGTATCCCTTCGTTGATGTGGCTGGCATGAACCTGCGCGCCTTGCGTCTGTTTCGTGAAATCGTGCTTACCGGGTCGTTGAAAAACGCTGCGCGGCGAATGAACGCGTCCACATCCGCCGCAAGCAGACTGATTGTAAATCTGGAACAGGAACTGAATCTAACGCTTTTCTCTCGCAACCTTCGGCGGTTGGAATTGACCGAGGATGGCGATCTCTTCTATCGCCAGATCATGCATACGCTGGATGGGCTGGACGAAATTCCCACGCTGGCAAAAGATATCGGGCGCCGTGCGCGCTCGTGGCTGTCGGTTGTAACCGCAGCACCTGTTGCAAGCGGACTAGTTGCGCCCGCGCTTGAACAAATGATGCGTGATGGCGCAGAATTTCGCTGCAGCGTCAGTGTCGAAACCCGCTTCGATATTGAAAGCAAGGTTGCCGCAAGGGGCTATAACCTTGGATTGATTTCCCTGCCGGTCGAGAATTCGATCATCGCACTGGATACTGTGCCGATCCTGCGTGCGCGTATGGGGGCCATCCTGCCGCGCAACCATCCGTTGGCTGCGCATGAAGTTGTTTCACTGGAATACCTGGCCAATGAACCCGTCATAGGGTTGCGCGCCGGGCAGCGCTGGCGTGATCGTGCGGATGAATTATTTGGCCGCACCGGCCTGCACCCGAAATTCTGGATAGAAACGAACGCGACCCCGCTTGTCGTCAGTATGGTGCGTGCTGGTCTAGGTGTTTCGCTGATTGATCGCGTTTGTGCCGGGCTGCTGGAGCATGGTGATACAGCGGTGTTCCGTCCATTGGAAGAACCGCATTGGGTCACATATGCCAGCCTGCATCCGCAGGGCAAGCGGCTTGCACTTGCCGAAAGGTTTCTGGATGCGCTGACAGCCTCTATAGAGGTGCGCTGCGCTACTGACCCGGAATATGCGCGTGACATCGAACTGCTATAGGCATCCGTGCGAGCCGGACATCACAATGCCTGATGGCGCAGCTGCCACTACACCATCGCGGGCTAATCCACCGGATCAGCCCTGTCCCGCAAACGTTTTGCAAGCTTGTGACCCATCATGGCCGCGTCTTGCGCAATGCGGGAACTTTCGCCCAGATAGGTTCTTGAATCGAGTGCTGCGCGCGCGACATCAACGCTGATACTTCCTTTCAGCTGGTGCAGTGCAGCAACCTTGGTCGCGACCATATCGGGGTCCGGTCCTGCGGTGGTCAAGACGTCGTGCAACAGGTCATGGGCCTGCAAATGGCCCAGCAATGGTGCCATCAGCATCATCAGCCGCTCTGACGCTGAATTTGCCCCTGAAGCATCAAGGTTTGCAGCCATTTGCACAGGTCGTGCAGTTATCAGCCCGCAAAGTTCATCAAAGGCCTGTGCAAGCTTCCATGCCAGCGGGCAAGCCCGGTCCAGCGTCCGCACAACAAGATGGTTGGCTGCGGCATCGCCTTCATTGGCTGTCAGTGCACCTTCCATCGCAGGTATAACGGCGGAACGTAAATCAGCTGCCATGGCAATCACATGCACGACCCGTTTGGGATTGATTTTGTGGGGCATGGTCGATGATCCGACCACGCCGGGTTCAAGCGTTTCTGCCACCTCGTTTATTTCTTCGGACATAAGCGCGTATAATTCGCGCGCGATACGTTCGGCCGTGGTTGCCCAAAGTGCAAGCTGCGCAACATAATCGGCAAAAATGTCGTTCACCGCGCGCCCCGGAACCAGCATTTGCGACAACCCAAGGCGTTCGGCCATCAGACGATTCACCGCCTGCCCCTGCCCGTCAAAGGCGTGCATCGCGCCGACTGCGCCGCCGAAAGGCAGCACGAAAACCCGTTGTTCCATCGATTCCAAACGCGCAACAGTGCGGCTTAATTCTTCGATCCAGCTTGCAACCTTGAAACCGAAGCTGATGGGCAAGGCATGCTGGCGGTTGGTGCGCCCGATCATGGGGGTTTCGGCATGGTGGCGGGCCAGTGCGGCAAGCTGGTCCACCGCACTGGCAAGATGGCGATACAGCCGCTCTTGCGCGCGCCGCATCAACAGCAGCCGCCCGGTCTGCATCACGTTCTGGGTCGTCGCACCCCAATGGACGTATCGGCCTGCCTGCCCCGCACGATCAGACAGCACTTTGGTCAGCGCATGGATCGGGGCATGCGTGCGCCTTGCTTCATCTTCCAGCGTTTCAAGGCCAAGTGTTCCGACTTGTGCAACTGCGGCGATCCCTTCCGCCGCCGAGGGGGGGATGATCCCTAGATCGGCCTGTGCGTGAGCCAACGCTACTTCTACGTCCAACCAGGATTGCCAGATATTTGTTGGTGAAAACAACGTTTCAGGCGTGATCTGCGTCATGTCTGCATTATCCTTCATGCGCCTGCCCCCGCAGCGAGGGCGGCAGAGTCAAACCTTGGCGCTGCTTGCAGCAATGCCTGCGTATACGCATCTTCGGGTGCGCAAAGGACGCGTGACGCAGGGCCTTGTTCAACAAGGCGGCCCTGCAACAGCACTGCAACGCGGCTTGCCAGTTGGTGAACAACGGCCATGTCGTGGGTGATGATCAGCGTGGTCAGGCCGAACTCTGCCTGAAGATCCGACAAAAGGTTCAGGATCTGCGCTTGAACGGAAACGTCCAGTGCCGAAGTTGGTTCATCACAGATCAGCACTTCGGGGTTGTTAATCATCGCGCGGGCGATGGCAATGCGCTGGCGCTGTCCGCCTGACAGATTCAGCGGATAGCTGTGCAACAGACGCGATGGCAAGCCTACCAGTTCCATCATTTCGCGCGCCCGACGCAGTCGCTCACTTGCGCCAACACCGCGCAGATGCAGGGGGCGTGCGATGATTTCAGCAACCGTGCGCCGCGGATTAAGCGAGGAATAGGGGTCCTGGAAAATTGGCTGGACCAAGCGCGCGCGCGTGGTATCCGGCATTCCGGTGATATCTTGCCCCTGAAGCGAAACCGAACCGCTGCTGGGATCGACCAGCCCCAACATGATGCGTGCCAAAGTCGACTTTCCCGATCCGCTTTCGCCCACAAGCGCCAGCGTTTCGCCACGTCGCACCATCAACGACACGTCATCAACGGCGCGAATTTCCTTTTTCGGGCTGAAGAAACCGGCATTCAGGTGGTAAATCTTGGTGATATTGCGTGCCTCTATCATCGGCGCATCATTTGATGTTGCAGGGTCCGGTTGGAGCAAGGCGCGCGCGGGCGTTTCGGTGGGCGGGCTTGGCTGTATCACGACGCAGCGCGCCCAATGATCGGAAGATCCTTGTAACGGAGGGCGCGCACGGGTGCAGGCGGGCATGGCTTCGGCGCAACGTGGCGCAAAAACACAGGCTTCAGGCGGGGCAAACTGTGCTTCGACAGTGCCTGGAATTGCGGCCAACCTGCGGCGTGCCCCGTCAATAGTCGGGATCGCCCGCAGCAATGCGCCAGTATACGGATGTCGCGCTTGCGCCAGCACATCTGGTGTGCGGCCCTGTTCCAGAAGTTCGCCGCAATACATGACAGCCGCGCGCTCAGTGGTTTGTGAAACCACTGCAAGATCATGCGATATCAGGATCATAGCCATTCCGGTTTCGCGGCGCAGTTCTGCCAGAAGTGCCATGATCTGCGCCTGAACTGTCACGTCCAGCGCCGTCGTGGGTTCATCCGCGATCAGTAATTCGGGTTCGAGCATGAGCGCCATAGCGATCATCACGCGTTGGCGTTGCCCCCCCGACATCTGATGCGGGTATTGTCCCATCCGCGCGCCGGGTTCAGGAATTCCCACCCTGTCAAGCAGCGAAACGGCCCGCCTATGCGCAGCCCGCGTATCCATGCGCCCCAATCGGACCGCAGCTTCCGTCATTTGTCGACCGATTGTATAAACCGGATTTAATGATGTCATCGGTTCCTGAAAGATCATCCCGATGCGCCCGCCCTGAACACGGTCGGCAAATTGCGCATCGGGCATGGAAAGCAAATCATCGTCCCCCATCCGCAAAGTATCAGCTGTCAGTTGCGCGTTGCGCGGTAGCAGCCGCATAAGCGAAAGTGCCGTCATTGACTTTCCCGACCCGCTTTCACCGACAATCGCCAGCGCTTCGCCCTGATCAAGCTGGAAGGATATTTCATGCACCGCATGCAGCCAACCTGATGGGACAGGCAAGCGCACTGACAGGTTTTCAACTTCGAGCAAGGGCATCAGCTTTTCTCCTCGGGTGAGGTGATGTCGCGCAGGCCGTCGCCCATCAGGTTGGCGCCGATTACCAGAACAAACAGGAATATACCGGGCAGCACGACCAGCCAGGGGCGGTAGAAGATCGCCTCTTTGCCTTCGGCGATCATCAAGCCCCAACTGGGTGTCGGCGCCTGAATGCCAACCCCCAGAAAACTGAGAGCGGACTCGGCCAGAATTGCGATACCCAGTTCAAATGTGAAGATAACGATGATCTTGGAACTCAGGTTTGGCAGGATCTCATGCCAGATGATCTGGCGTGAACTTGCACCGGACGCCCGCGCCGCCGCCACAAAATCCAGACTGCGGATATGCTGTGTGGCAGATCGCGTGACGACTAGAAAATAGGTCCAGTGCAAAACACCGATAATGCAGATCACCACGATCAGAGAGGGGCCGATGAAAAAGACAAGCGCCATGGCCAGAAGCAGCCCCGGCAACGCAAGTTGGGTCGTCAGCACAAAATTGACGGCGTGATCGACCCAACCACCAAAATAGCCCGCCAGCACGCCAAGCGTGACCCCGATGAGCAGCCCGATGGTGGCGGCGCTAAGTCCGATGGTGATGGATATGCGTGTTCCATAGATCAGCCGGCTTAGATAGTCCCGCCCGACCTGGTCGGTTCCCAGTGGATAAGTCCAGTTGCCACCCTCGACCCAGACAGGGGGCAGCAGGCGGTTGGGCAGGGATTGCTGGAATGGGTGATGCGGGGCCAGATAGGGAGCAAAGACTGCAACCAGTATCAACACGATCAGGATACCGGCCCCAATCTGGAACCCGCGGTGGTTCCATGCGCGTGTGCGGACCAACTGGCCGGGGCTGGGCGGCAGCTGTTCAACAGTGTCCGTGGGGTGCGCGGGGTGTTTCAATATACGGCTCATCTGATACGTATCCTTGGATCAAGGGCTGCATTCAGGATGTCGGCCAGCAAGTTCATTGCCACGAATACCAGTGCGAACAGAAAGATCAGGATCTGCACGGTGGGAATGTCGGCACCAAGGATTGACTGCAATGCCAAGCGCCCCAGACCATTGATTGCGAAAATACTTTCGGTAATCACGGACCCGCCAACTTTCTGCCCCAACTGGACGGCCAGAACTGAAACCACTGGCAAAAGTGCGTTGCGCAGCGCATGCCGAAGCAGCAGTGTCGGGCCACGATAGCCCTTGGCGCGGGCCGTGCGGATGTAATCCGAACCCATGACTTCTATCAGGCCGGTGCGCATCAGTCGCATGACCGGCGGCACCGAGGACGCCCCCAAAACAAAGGCGGGCAGGACAAAGTGCAGCCAAGTATGATCTCCCGATACGGGAAAGATAGGTATCATCACTGCAAACAGAATAATCAGGATCAGCCCCAGCCAGAAATTCGGAACCGCTTGCGCCGATACGGCCAGCCACAACGCCAGACTGTCGATCCAGGTGTTGCGGTTCAGCGCCGCAGCGGCGCCCAGCGGGATGGCAATTGCAATGGTCACGAAAAGTGCGGAAAAGGCCAGCGTCAGCGTGGTGCCAACGCGTTCGCCAACAAGTGTCGCTACCGGCTTGTTCCAATAATAGCTGACGCCGAAATCACCACGCAAAACACCCGTCAACCAATCCAGATAACGCACCCAAAGCGGCCGGTCCAAACCATAGCGAACGCGTATCTGTTCGATCACTTCAGGGTCTGCCTCTTCGCCTGCTATGGCATATGCAGGGTCGGTGGCGATGTTCAGCAACAGGAACGCAGCTAGGGAAACAGTGAACGCCACTGCAATGGCAAGGCCCACGCGTTGCAATATATAATTTATCATCTGTTGTTCTTCCCGAAAGCGGGTATGAATAGGGCCAGATTTGCAGCGAAACCATCTGGCCCATTGTCTTCTTTGCGGATTTGTTTACTTCCAGCGCGCGTTCTGCAACCGGGGCACACCGTCATCATCCAGCGGGAATTCAAGGTCGGACGTCACAAGGTAATCTGCCGAATAGCTTACCAGCGGCACCCAATACGCCTGTTCGGCGATGCGGGTGATGGCCTGTTGGTAGTAACCAAAGCGCAAGTCCTGATCGGCGGTCTGTTCGGCCGCTAAAACCCATTCAACCACCTGATCGTCGCCCGAAAGATGTCGGTCGCTGGTGTCAGAGAAATGGACCCGCGCGATAAGCGCTGTATCTGCAACCCCACTTGACCCCCAGGTGCCGATATAGGCCGCGATATCTTGTGATGCGCGCGCCTGATTAAGGGTTTCAAGCTGGACATAACGCAGGTTGATGTCGATGCCGACCGCTTCGAGATCAGCCATGATCGCCTCGGCATTGGGTCGTTCGCGATAGGCCCATAAATCAAGACTGAACCCATCAGGATAGCCCGCTTCGGCCAGCAACGCGCGCGCGCGGTCCGGGTCGTATTCATAACGCGGGACATCCTGGGTGCATCCGAACTGTACCGGATGACAGGCGGAATAAATCGGCTCTGACGCGCCGCCGCCCATCAGGAATTCGGCAATTTCCGGCTTGTTGATCGCGTGGTTCATAGCCTGCCGCACGCGCAGGTCCGTCAGCGGACCGTCTGGCTGCGCGACCCCTGCCGCATCCAGCACAATGAAGGACACCCGCAGGTCCGGTCCGGCCAGATGGTCGATTTCAGGGCGTGCATCAAGGCTTCGGGCCACGTCAAGCGGAACGTTGAACATCCAGTTAATCCCCCCGGACATTAGTTCGGCCTGCTGTGTGCCCATGTCGGGAATGTTCCGCACGACGATGTTTTCGATTTCAGGTGCATCGCCGAAATAATCATCGAACCGTTCGAGCACCAGTTCGACACCCGGATTGAACCGGGTCACGCGGTAGGGACCAGCGCCAATCAGATTCAGGGCCATGGCGTCATGATCAACCTGATCGCCCTGATGATAGGCCCCGTCTTTGCGTAGCATGACCCGTTGCGCCATATCGCGAATAATCAGCGGGTTAATGGCTGCCAGATGGAAACGCACTGTATGATCGTCCAGCACTTCAGCGCGATCAAGCCAACGGCTGATCAGGGCCTGCGCGTGGGATTCAGAGCCTGGGTCAATGATCCAGTTATAGGTGTAGGCCACATCTGCGGCGTTAAGTGCGCTTCCATCGTGAAACCGCACATCGTCGCGCAACTGCACATCGATCGTCATGTCGTTCACAAATTCATAAGACGACGCCACGCCCGGTTCGATTTGCTGGTTCGCGGGATTCATGGTGAACAGTGTCGCGTCCGTCATCTGTGCCAGAATGATGTATTCCCGGCGCGTGGTGTAAAGGTAATCAAGATTCAAAATCTCGCCGGACATCGCCGCGCGCAGCGTGTCATCTTGTGGTCCGGCGAATGCGGTGTGTCCAAATGCAAGGCCAGAGGCAAGCACGGCCGAGCCGAGTGTTCTTGTGAGTCTGTTGTTCATCTTATTCCTCCCGATACTCCTGTCGTCAGCGTATCAGCGCAAGGAAAGTCGGAAAATCAGAATTGTTCGTACATCAGTTGCAAAAACCGGGACTGTTGGCCGCGTGAACCATGCTTGTCATGGGCTGGTTTCCCTGTTGATGATTGCCACCCGGAAATCACTTACCTTGCGCAGATAGACTTCTATCATTGCGCCCTTGTTTTCTGGGGACGCGCCCTTTTTCGTTTTGCTGATCTCCGCCTTGCACATCCAACCGGTCGCGCGTGTTTTCGTCCTTTCAGACCTTGTCGCGTTGGATGTTTTGAACTAGCTTCCCCTTCAACAACCGTTGGGGTGCCCTGTCATCAGGGCTGAGAGGCTTAGCGCCAACCCATCGAACCTGATCCGGATCATACCGGCGTAGGGAACGGTGCGCATATGGGCCATGACCGGCCCGCATTCCGTCCTCTGACGTTGGTATCCACAACGAACGGAGGCGCGCTTGATCCCTATAGCCCTGACCATAGCCGGTTCGGATTCCGGTGGCGGTGCCGGTATTCAGGCCGATCTGAAGGCATTTTCCGCGCTGGGCGTTTATGGCGCATCGGTCATCACGGCATTGACGGCGCAGAACACGCGCGCGGTCACCATGGTCGAACCCGTAAGCCCTGCGATGATTGCCGCACAAATGCATGCGGTGTTTGATGATCTGGCAATTCGTGCGGTCAAACTGGGTATGTTGGGCGATGCCGTAGCAATCGCGACGGTGGCGGCAGGGCTGCGCGGGCATGATATGCCGGTGGTGCTGGACCCCGTGATGGTCGCAAAATCCGGCGACAGGTTGCTGCCATCCGATGCGCTGGCGGCGTTGCGTTCTGAATTGTTGCCGCGCGCCACGGTGCTCACGCCGAACCTGCCTGAAGCTGCGGATTTGCTGGGCACTGTGCCTGCGCGCAGTGACGCCGAAATGCTGGAACAGGGGCAGGCATTGCGCGCGTTGGGTGCGCAGGCGGTGCTGATGAAAGGCGGGCACGGGGACGGGCCGGACTGTGTGGACCTGTTGATTGACGCGCAAGGTGTGACCCGCCTGACCGCTCCGCGGCGCGCAACGCAAAACACCCATGGCACCGGCTGCACATTGTCGGCTGCAATCGCGGCGGGGCTGGCGCAGGGTATGGATCTGACAGTGGCCGTGACGCGCGCGCATACCTATTTGCAGGGCGCGATTGCCCATGCGGACGGGCTGGGCGTGGGGTCCGGGCATGGGCCGGTGCATCATTTTCACGGGGTCTGGCCCAATGGCTGATGTTACCATCATCGGGGCCGGTGTGGCAGGGCTTTGGGCCGCTTGGGCATTGTGCAAGGCCGGTGCGGGCGTGCGCCTGATTGACCGCAACGGCGCGCCCGGCCCGCATGGGTGTTCATGGTGGGCAGGGGGCATGCTGGCCCCGTTTTGCGAAGGGGCGGTCGCCGAAGCCCCCGTTGTCGCGCATGGCCAGCAGGCTGCCGCCGCCTGGGCAAATGTCACAACCGTGACCTATCGCGGATCGCTTGTCGTGGCACTGGAACGCGATCGGGCCGAGCTGGCGCGCTTTGCCCGCCGCACCAGCGGGCATGAGCTGATCACCGATGAACTGCACCTGCTGGAGCCTGACCTGCCGACCCCGTCGCAAGCGCTGTTCTTCAGCGCCGAGGCCCATCTGGACCCGCGCGATGCGCTTGCTGATCTGGTGGCCGCGCTGAAGGGGCGGGGCGTCAGCATTGAACAAGGGGATGTCACGCCTGATGACATCACCGGCCCGGTAATCGATGCGCGCGGCATGGCAAGCCCTGTGCCGGGCCTGCGCGGTGTGCGGGGCGAAATGGTGGTTTTGCGTGCGCCCGATATTGCGCTGACCCGCCCTGTGCGCCTGCTGCATCCGCGCCATCCGCTGTATATCGTGCCGCGCGCGAATGGCGTCTATATGCTGGGCGCGACCCAGATCGAAAGCACGGACCGGCGCGGAATTTCGGCGCGATCCACGCTTGAACTGCTGTCTGCGGCCTATGCCCTTGACCCGCGCTTTGCCGAGGCCGAGGTGCTGGAAACCGGTGCGGATTTGCGCCCAGCCTTTGCCGATAATGTGCCGCGCGTGGTCCGGCAGGGGCGAGTTTTGCACCTGAACGGCTTGTTCCGGCACGGCTATCTGATGGCGCCTGCACTGGCGCAGCAGGCGGCGGATTTCCTGACCCACGGCATCAAGGGGGATTTGTTCCATGAAGATTGAAGTGAACGGCGACGCACAGAATGTGCTTGCTACAAATGTCGAAGACGCGTTGCGCGAACTGGGCTGGCAGGGCGCGCGCGTGGCCACCGCCCTGAACGGGGAATTCCTGCCAAAAGCCGCCCGCGCCACAACAGATCTGTCTGACGGGGACCGGCTGGAAGTGCTGGCCCCCATGCAAGGCGGCTAGGCGTATGGGGCAGACACAGATGCACTGTTTGAAGGAATGCGATGATGCGTGAATTCTATGGCGTAACACTGAACAGCCCCTTGATGCTGGGCACCGCGCAATACCCGTCGCCCGCAGTGATGGAAGCCGCGTTCCGCGCGTCAGGCGCATCGGTCGCCACAGTGTCGCTGCGCCGCGAAAGCGGGCAGGGGCAGGCGTTCTGGGACATTATCCGGGGGCTGGGGGTGCATGTGCTGCCAAATACGGCCGGATGCCACAGCGCGCGCGAAGCCGTCACCACCGCCCAAATGGCGCGCGAGGTGTTTGAGACAAACTGGATCAAACTGGAAGTCATCGGCAATGCCGACACGTTGCAGCCCGACCCGTTCGGATTGCTGGACGCTGCCGAAACCCTTGCCGCAGACGGGTTCGACGTGTTCCCCTACATGACCGAAGATCAGGTTCTGGCGCAGCGTCTGGTTGATGCGGGCTGCAAAGTTCTGATGCCATGGGGTGCGCCCATCGGGTCAGGTCTGGGGCTGAACAACCGCTACGGGCTGAAAACCCTGCGCGCGGCCTTTCCCGATATTCCCATGGTTATTGACGCGGGCCTTGGCCTGCCCAGCCATGCAGCCGCCGCGATGGAATTAGGGTTTGATGCGGTCTTGCTGAACACCGCTGTGGCGCAGGCGGAGGACCCGGTTGCCATGGCGCGCGCCTTTGGCATGGCGGCCAGCGCAGGTGCCCTGGCCCGCACCGCCGACCCGATGGAACCGCGCGACATGGCCGCCCCTTCCACCCCGCTGATCGGAAAGGCATGGCTATGACATTGCCGCGTTTTTATCCTGTATTCGACACTGTGGACTGGATGGCCCGCGCCCTGCCGCTGGGGGTGAAGCTGGTGCAACTGCGCATCAAGGAACGCGACTCCGATGCCTTGCGGCTGGACATTCGCGCAGGGCTGGCCCTTGCGCGCCAGCATGGTGCCGCGATGGTGGTGAATGACTACTGGCAACTGGCGATAGACGAAGGCGCGGACTGGCTGCATCTGGGGCAGGAAGATCTGGACGAGGCCGATTTGCCAGCCATCAGGCGCGCGGGGGTGCGGCTGGGCATTTCGACCCATGACCATGCCGAACTTGAGCGCGCACTGGCGCTTGCGCCCGACTATATCGCGCTTGGTCCGGTCTATCCGACGATATTGAAGCAGATGAAATGGCACCAGCAAGGGTTGGAACGGGTTGCCGAATGGAAGCGGCTGCTGGGCGATATCCCGCTTTGCGCGATTGGCGGCATGTCCGTGGAACGCGCGGCGGGCGCGTTTGCGGCGGGCGCGGATATTGTCGCGGCTGTCACCGACATTACCCTGAACCCAGACCCCGAAGCGCGCATGCGCGACTGGCTGGCGGTGTGCGCATGACCCGCTATGCCCGCCAGATGGTGCTGCCCGACATTGGCGCGCATGGGCAGGCACGGCTGGCGCGGTCGCATGTGCTGGTCGTGGGGGCAGGGGGGCTGGGCGTGCCGTTGCTGCAATACCTTGCGGGTGCGGGCGTGGGGCACATCACGCTGGTTGATGGTGACCGCGTCGAGATTGGCAATCTGCACCGCCAGCCCATCTACCGCACGGACCAGTTGGGCCAGCCGAAAGCGCAGGCCGCAGCCGCTGCCATATCAATGCTGAATCCCGATGTGGCGCTGAGTGCGCATGTCGCATGGCTGGACCCCGCGACGGCGCCCGAATGGGTGGCGGGTGCTGATCTGGTGCTGGATTGCGCCGACACATTTGCGGCCAGCCTGACATTGTCCGACATCTGCCGCGACATGGGCAAGCCCCTGATCACCGCAAGCGCGCTTGCGCGGTCGGGCTATGTGGCGGGGTGTTGCGGTGGTGCGCCCAGCCTGCGCACCATCTTTCCCGATCTGCCCGAACGTGGCGCCACCTGCGCCACAGCGGGCGTCATGGGGCCGGTTGTGGGCGCGATTGGCGCTATACAGGCGCAAATGGCGCTGTCTGTGCTATTGGCCCTGACGCCCAGCCCCTTGGGCCAGCTTATAAGCCTTGATGCGGCGCGCTGGCGTATGGGGGGCTTCCGGTTTGACCGCGCGCGCGAACCTGATGCGCCCTTGCCCTTCATCGCGCGCAGCCAGACCCGTGCGGATGACCTGCTGATTGACCTGCGCGCGGAATCCGCGCCCTTCAGCCCTGATGCGCGCCATATCCTGCCCGAAAACATTACCACCCTTGCCCCGCCTGCGGACCGCCGTGTGGTGCTGGCCTGCGCCACGGGGTTGCGCGCGCATAATGCGGGGCAGGCGCTGCAAACATGCTGGCCGGGGCACATCGCGCTTCTGGCCCTGACCGACTGACCATAGAAAAGGACATTCCATGAAATACCCGATTGCCGCGCTGGCCCTCGCCGCAATGACAGCGCTGCCCGCCACAGCGCAGGACCGCCTTAGCGTGATGCTGGACTGGTTTGTGAACCCCGACCACGCACCGATTATCCTTGCGCAGGAACTGGGCTACTTCGCAGATGCGGGCTTAGATGTGGAAACCGTCACCCCGTCCGACCCCAATGACCCGCCGCGCATGGTGGCGGCCGGGCGTGTGGATCTGGCGATTTCCTATCAGCCGCAACTGCATCTTAGCCGGCATAATGACTTGCCCTTGCGCCGCGTGGGCACGCTGATTTCCACACCGCTGACCTGTCTTGTGGTGCTGGCCGACGGGCCGGTGCAGGATATGTCCGACCTGAAGGGTGGCAAGGTGGGGTTTGCCGTGGCGGGCGTGCAGGAAGTGATGCTGGACGCAATGCTGGCTCATCACGACATGGAACCCGGTGATGTAGAGCAGATCAATATAGGCTGGTCCATCTCGCCCGCGCTGATGTCGGGGCAGGTGGATGGCGTGATCGGCGCATTCCGCAATTTCGAATTGAACCAGCTTCAGATCGAAGGAACCGAGGGGCGCTGCTTCTACCCCGAAGCCGAAGGTGTGCCCGCCTATGACGAACTGATCTATGTCGCCAATCCCGACCGCATGGATGCGCAGGTCATCGCACGTTTTCTGGATGCGACAGAACGCGCAACAGGGTTCATCCTGAACCACCCCGAACAGGCGTGGGATATTTTTGCGGCGACAGCCAGCGAATTGCAGACCGAACTGAACATCCGCGCATGGGGCGACACATGGCCACGCTTTGCCACCCGCCCCGCCGCCCTTGATGCAGGCCGCTATGCGCGCTTTGAAGCGTTCCTTGCGCAGCGTGGTGCCACATCGGGCGGGTTGTCTGTCAGTGATCTGGCCGTTGATGTCACAGCAGGCGGTGGGCAATGAGTGCGCCTGACTATGGCCATGCCTTCGCCCTGTGGCGCGATCACGCGCCACAATGGCGGGCCTATACCCATCACGATTTTGTCGAAGGGCTGCGTCAGGGCACCTTGCCGAAGGAAAATTTCCTGCATTACCTGCGACAGGATTATGTGTTCCTGATCCATTTTTCCCGCGCATGGGCGTTGGCGGCTGTCAAGGCGGGCAACGTGTCGGAAATGCGTGCAGCATCAAGCACCGTTCATGCGCTGGTGCATCATGAAATGCCGCTGCATCTGGATATCTGCGCGCGCGAGGGGATTGACGCCGCCGCATTGGAAGCGACAGTCGAAGCGCCCGCCAATCTGGCCTATACACGCTATGTGCTTGAAGCGGGCTACTCGGGTGATTTTCTGGACCTGATGGCGGCATTGGCGCCTTGCGTGCTGGGATATGGCGAAATTGGTGCCCGCCTTGCAGGCAGTGGCGGGCCGTATTCGGACTGGATCGAAACCTATGGTGGGGCCGAATATCAGGGCCTGTGCCGTGATGTAGGCGCGCTGATTGATGATGCGCTGGTCTGCCGGCTGGGGGCACAATGGCACAGCCTGCCCTGTGCCGCGCGTCTGTCGCAACGGTTTGTCACCGCCACGGCGCTGGAAGTGGGCTTTTGGGACATGGGGTTTGCGGGGCCATGACCGCACCGGGCCTGCAAGTGCAGGGCGAATTGTGGCTGGACAGGGCACCGCTGATCCGCAACCTGCGCTTGGATTTCCCCGCCGGGCAGTGGTCCTGCCTGCTGGGGCCGTCCGGTGTGGGTAAATCCACGCTGGGGCGGCTGATCGCGGGGCTGGCGGGGCCGTTTCAGTTGCAAGGGCACTGCCGCGCCAGTGATGCGGTGCCTTTGAGCGGGCGGGTGGCCATGATGGCGCAGGACGGGCAGCTTTTGCCATGGGCCAGTGTGCTGCATAATGTCACCATTGGCGCACGCCTGCGCGGGCAGGTGCCGGATATGGCCCGTGCGCGCAGTTTGCTTGCCGAACTGGGGCTGGACGCAATGGCGCATCGTCGCCCCGGCACCTTGTCGGGCGGGCAGCGCCAGCGTGTCGCATTGGCGCGCACCCTGATCGAGGATTGCCCGATTGTGGTGCTGGATGAACCGTTTTCGGCGCTGGATGCGGCCACCAGACTGGCCATGCAGGATCTGGCCGCGCGCATGCTTGCCACGCGCACAGTGGTGCTGATCACGCATGACCCGCTGGAAGCCGTGCGGCTGGCGGACAAGGCATGGCTGCTGTCGCCCGACGGGGCCTGCGCGCTGGATCTGCCCGAAACCGTCCCCCCCCGCAGCTACCGCGATGATGCGACGCTGGCCATGCAGGCCCGCCTGCTGGCGCGGCTGCACGGGATGCAACCCGCATGAATGGCAGTCTGGCGGCGATTGCGCGCGGTATACTGGCGCTGGGCTTCGGGCTGGCGCTGTGGCAGGGCGTGGTCTGGGCCAGTGGTGTGCCAGCGTTCATTCTGCCCGGTCCTGTGCGCGTGGCCGAAAGCCTGTGGAACAATGCGGGCATGCTTGTGCAGAATGCGCGCTTTACAGTGGTCAATCTGCTGACGGGCCTTGCGGCAGGTGTGGCCCTTGGGGTGGCAACAGCCCTGAACCTTGCCCTGTCGCCCGGTGCGCGACTGTTGCTGCGCCCGATGCTGATTTTTGCCCAGGCCGTGCCGGTCTTTGCGCTGGCCCCCGTCGTCACGTTATGGCTGGGCTATGGTGCCCCGTCCAAGATTGTGATGGTCATGCTGGTGATTTATTTCCCTGTCACATCGGCCTTTTTTGACGGGTTGATGCGGTTGCCCGCGCCCCTGACAGATATGGCGCAGCTTATGCGCGCGACCCCCTTGCGCCGTCTGATCTGGTTGCAGGTGCCGCATGCGCTGCCATCGCTTGCATCGGGGTTGCGGCTTGCGCTGGTTTATGCGCCTTTCGCGGTCGTGATCGGTGAATGGGTGGGGTCGTCGCGCGGATTGGGCTACCTGATGCTGATGGCCAATGGTCGCGGGCAGACTGACCTGATGTTTGCGTCCCTGCTGGTGCTGGCAGGGTTAAGCCTGACGCTGTTTTTCATCTTCGAGGCTGTTATTCGAAGATTAACGCGACCGGATCAGGATAAGAAATAGGGTGCAGATGTATTGGCCTTTTACGGTCATTCGCGCTTGGACAAAGCCCGCGCCATCGGCAGGCCGCGGGACGGCCCACCGATGGCGCGGCGGCCTTCGGCCTTGGTTCTGCGCCTTGGGAAAGTCCAACGGCAGCAAAACGCCACTATTTGCCCTGCCATGCAGCCCCAACCCACCTTCAGCGTCCGCGCGCCCAACCGGTGCGGTCACGACTGCGGGTCAGGCGCACAAGTGCTGAAATGACGGCATAGACGCCAAACCCGACAGGGTCGGCCTTCAGCAAGGCCCAGACATCCGGTCGCGGCTTGTCGTCGTTCTGCATCAGATCAGGGAACAGCGCGGCAAGCTGCGCAAGTCCCTGATCCTGCCTGCGCCGCACGCGGACCAGGCGCGCCAGACCTTCGGCCATTGGCCATTCATAGGTCGCGCCGACTTGCACACGTTCGTGCGGGGCAAACTGTAACCGGACAAAGGTGTCATCAGAAATAATGTCGGGAAACTGGTCCCAGCGCTGTCGCCCTGCCGCGTTTACTGCAAAAAGGCCAAACCCTGCGGCCTTGGACCTGGCAAATGGCAGGCGTTGCCAAAAGCGGGCATATTGTGTGGTCAGCCAACTTGCGGGGGCTGGAATGCGCGGTGTGCCAGAACCATATAGCGGCTTGCCGGACGCCAGCGCATCAGTCAGGTCCGCCAGCACATCCGGGCTGACGATCACATCGGCATCCAGATAGACGCGGATATACCCGGTCGCGCAGTGATCGCCCGCGTTCAGCGCCTTGATCTTGTTTCCCGCAGGCAGGTCCAGAACATGCAAAGACCAGCCGCGTTGTTCTGCCGCGTCGGTGAACCTATGGGCCACCGCAACAGTGTCATCGTTGCAGCCATTCGCCACAACCAGCACTTCCATTGTGTGGCGCGGCAGCGGGCTGGACGCCAGAACAGCCTTCAGGCAGGCCCCGATATACTGCCCTTCATTGCTGGCTGGAATGATCACCGAAACAACCTGTGTCATTGCAAGGCTGCGCCTGAATCCGAGTGCGACATGCCCAACCCCGTGACCGGCAAGGCGCGCGTGACCGACCACACGGTTTCCTGCATCAGTTCTGCCAGCTCAGGGGGCGGGGCTTGTGCCATGCTGCCATCGGCGCGCAGCAACTCATGCGGTATCCCGCGCGGGTCCTGATGATACAACACCGCAAAATGTGTAAGCGCGACCAGATAATTCCCCACATCATTCAGATGGATAGGATCCAGATCGCTAGTCGGGGTGCGGGCAAACAGATCGGTATGATCGGCCATACCCGCGACCCCGCCCTGCGCTGCGGCTGCGCGCGTCAGGGCGGCCATGACGCGACCCACCGGAATGACATGGATAACGCCGGTACCCGACTGCGCCATTGCCTGCGCCAGAATGGTCCCTTCCCATAATGCGTCTGGGTCGGTGTCCAGCCGGTGCAACCAGTCATCCAGTGTGGTCAGATGCGGCCATGATTCATACATGTAGACGCGTATATCGGGCCTGCCCGCGCGGGCTTTTGCCGCCCATAGCGTGGCATAGCGCGCGGAATCGTGCCAGCGAATGGCGTCTTTCAACTCCACCATCTCTGTCATGATGAAGCTGTCATAATCGCCCGAGTCCAGCGCCTCATGCGGGTCGCGCCAGGCTTGTGTTGTGTTCATGTCGTCAAACCCGTTGACCGGATGCGCGGGGTCCCAATGCTCGCGCAGGCTGGTGCCCCAACCAAGCTGGCTGTTGTAGCGATGGTCCGGAAAACCCGCACTTGCGGCCAGTTGCTCAATAAAGGCAGGTATGTCGTGACCAACAAGGCTATGACCAAGTTGATAAACCGTCTGGCTGGAATCCGGTTGTGGCAAAGCGGATTTATACAGCGCGGCCCGATCCTGCGCCGATAACGGGCGCGGTTCGTCCATGGCCCGCCAGAGCGCCAGCGCCAGCGCCGCAAAAAACGCAAAAACCAGAATTGCCCTGTGTCTGTAAATGGGGATCATGGCGATGGGGTGCTTTCCAAGTGAAGCGTTGTCGGCAGCGCGATGATCTCCGCTAGGGCAGGGCTTTGCAAGACATCTGCCAAGGGGACTTGGTTATTTTCAGCGACGGGCACTGCGCGATTTCGCGGCAAGCACAGAAAGTCGGGGCAAGATCATGGCACATTTCATATATCGCCATGCCAGTCGCCTTGGGCTTCCAGCCAGACGCCAAAGCCATTCCATCGCGATCATGCGTATGATGCGGGGGGCGCGAATCTGTGTTCTGGCCAGAAAGTCCAGACCCGCACCGATGGATATGAAGCCCATATCCGGCAGGGTCGTGCGGCCATAGATGGCAAAGCGTTCCTGTTTGGGGGCGCCCAATGCCAGCAGGCACAGCTGTGCCCCTGCGTCATGGGCCTGTTGCAGCACATGTCTGGCAAGGGGGCTGTCCGGATCAAACCCCATTGGCGGCGCAAGTCTGGCGACGACCTTTAATGCAGGAAAACGCGCCGTCAGCCTGTCAGTGGCTTTGTCCAGCACATCCTGTGTCGATCCGATGAAGGCGATGGGAACCCCGAGCTCCGCTGCAATCGCGCAGACAGGTTCAATCAGGTCCGATCCCGGCATGTGGGCGACGGGGCACCCGGCAAGGCGTGAGAGCCACACAATAGGGTTGCCGTCCGCCAAAATGATATCATGCGCATTATAGGCCGAACGGAATACCGGATCTTCGTGAAGTTTCACCAGATGATCCAGGTTCAAGGTTGCGATTGCAAATCCTGTCCGGGTGCCCAGCATTTCGCGAAACAGATCGAAAAACTCCTCGCGTGACGCAGATGAGACATTTACCTTATGACCCGCAACCTCAAAGGTCATGTCACGCATGTGTCCAAGCGGTGCTGGTACGTTCCAATTGGTAGCGTTCTTTGGGTGTTGTCCTGACTTGCTTGAACTCAGGTCACTCATTTCGAACGTGTCCATGCCAACGCTGATTTTACCCATTACATTTCCGCCTGTTGATACACACTTAAAGCACTACACAGACTCACTCTCAAAATGTGTCCAGAATTGGGTTAAACAAACTCAATTGTTTGGTATTTTTGTGGTAATGGTGGCATCTCGCATGAATTTATGCCTGTATAGCGTGTTTTCGATCGGGGCGTTTGGCCCACGCCGGACAAACACCAGAACTTCTGGACGCGGGCGACATGTTGCCCGCGCGTGATTGCGGCAAACCCACAGCAATCCTGATTTTGTTTGCGGGTCAGACACCGCAGACGCCGTGTCGCATTCCTGCCCTGCACGCCGGCAAGGCCGCGTGCAGGGCAGGTCGTGGATATCAGTGTTGCAAGGCGCGCACGCCAATCTCGCCTTCTTCACGGGCCCTGATGGCCAGAACAGCGGCATGGCTGCCGGCTGCTGTCGTGAAATACGGGATCTTGTTATACAGCGCCACAGAGCGAATTTCGCGGCTGTCCTCGACCGCTTGTGCGCCTTCGGTGGTATTCAGCAGCATGACGATTTCGCCGCTTTTCAGCAGGTCAACGATATTGGGCCGCCCTTCATAGACTTTGTTGACAATGTCACAGGTGACACCGTGCTCGCGCAGCCAGTCGGCGGTGCCCCGCGTTGCAATGATCTGGAAGCCCAGTTCAATCAGCGATTGCGCGGTTTCCAGTATCATTGGCCCCTTGTCGTAATCCTTGATCGACACAAAGACCTTGCCGCTTTCGGGCAATGTCACGCCTGCGCCCAGCTGCGCTTTGTAGAAGGCGCGCGCGAAATTGCGTGCCCAGCCCATCACCTCGCCGGTTGAACGCATTTCGGGGCCAAGCAGTGTGTCCACACCCGGAAAACGTGCAAATGGCAACACCGCTTCCTTGACCGAAAACCACGGGGTCTGCGGGTCTGCCAGTGTCAGGGGATCCCCCATGGGCAGCGGCTCGGTGGGTTTGACATCGCCATCCAGCGGCGCGCGCAGCGGAAAGTTCGACAACGGTTCGCCCGCCATAAGGCGCGCGGCAATTGATGCGATTGCACTGTCCGTGGATTTGGCGACGAAGGGAACCGTGCGGCTGGCGCGCGGGTTCACTTCCAGCACATAGATCACATCATCCTTGATGGCGAATTGCACATTCATCAGGCCCACGACATTCAGCCCGCGTGCCATCGCTTCGGTTTGTTTGTGCAATTCAGCGATGATCTCCTGCGACAAGGAATAAGGGGGAAGCGAACAGGCGCTGTCGCCCGAATGCACGCCCGCTTCCTCGATATGCTGCATGATGCCCGCAACATGCACGGCCTGACCGTCGCACAGCGCGTCCACATCAACTTCGACCGCGCCAATAAGATAGCTGTCCAGCAAAACGGGGTTCTTGCCCGACACCTGCACCGCATCACGGATGTAGCGTTCCAGATGCGCATCGTCGCGCACGATTTCCATGGCGCGCCCGCCCAGAACATAGGACGGGCGGATCACCAGCGGGTAGCCCACCTTCTGCGCAATCTCGAATGCCTGATCGCGACTGGACGCGATGCCGTTGACCGGCTGTTTCAGCCCCAGCTTGTTCAGAAGCGCCTGAAAACGCTCGCGGTCCTCGGCCAGATCAATCGCGTCGGGGCTGGTTCCCAGGATGGGAATCCCTTCTTCTTGCAGCGCATTGGCCAGCTTCAGCGGGGTCTGTCCGCCGAACTGGACGATCACACCGTGCAGCGTGCCGTTTTCCTGCTCAACCCGCAGGATTTCCAGCACATGCTCCAGCGTCAGCGGTTCAAAATACAGCCGGTCCGATGTGTCATAATCGGTGGACACTGTTTCAGGGTTGCAGTTGATCATGATGGTTTCATAGCCAACATCCGTTAGCGCGAAACAGGCGTGGCAGCAGCAGTAATCGAATTCGATCCCCTGCCCGATCCGGTTGGGTCCACCGCCCAGAATAACCACCTTCTTGCGGTCGGACGGGCGCGCTTCGCATTCCACATCGCCCATCACGGGGGTTTCATAGGTCGAATACATATACGGGGTCTGCGCCTCGAATTCGGCGGCGCAGGTGTCGATGCGCTTGAACACTGCGGTCACGCCCAGATTGCGGCGCGCGCGGCGCACTTGCGCCTCGTCCCGGCCGGTCAGCGTTGCAAGGCGCGCATCGGTGAAACCCATCATCTTCAGATCGCGCAAGCCTTCGGCGGTGACGGGCAGCCCGTCGGCGCGTATTTGTGCTTCGGCATCGATGATTTCGCGGATACGGGCCAGAAACCAAGGATCAAACGATGTGGCGGCCTGAATTTCGTCATCTGACAACCCTTCGCGCATGGCCTGTGCGATCAGCCGGATGCGGTCGGGGGTCTGTGCGGAAATGGCCTTGATGACGGATGCCTTGTCGGGCGCGCCGGGAATGGCGATTTCGTCAAACCCGCTTAGTCCGGTTTCCATGCTGGCCAGCGCCTTTTGCATGGATTCGTGGAAGGTGCGGCCAATCGCCATCGCCTCGCCCACCGATTTCATGGCGGTGGTTAGTTCAGGCTTGGAGCCGGGGAACTTTTCAAAAGCGAACCTTGGGATTTTCGTGACCACATAATCTATGGTCGGTTCAAACGAAGCGGGTGTCACTTTTGTGATGTCGTTGTCCAGCTCGTCCAGTGTGTAGCCTACTGCCAGCTTGGCCGCGATCTTGGCGATTGGAAAGCCTGTGGCCTTGGACGCCAGCGCGGATGACCGCGACACGCGGGGGTTCATTTCGATCACCACCATGCGCCCGTCTTCGGGGTTGATCGCCCATTGCACGTTCGACCCGCCGGTTTCGACCCCGATTTCACGCAGCACAGCGATAGAGCCGTTGCGCATGATCTGGTATTCCTTGTCAGTCAGCGTCAGCGCGGGTGCCACGGTGATTGAATCGCCCGTGTGCACCCCCATCGGGTCCACATTTTCAATGGAACAAACGATGATGGCGTTGTCTGCGCGGTCGCGCACGACTTCCATTTCGAATTCTTTCCAGCCCAGCAGAGATTCATCGACCAGAATCTGCGCCATGGGGGATGCATCAAGCCCCGACCGGCAGATGCGTTCGTAATCATCGCGGTTATAGGCCACACCGCCGCCAGTGCCGCCAAGCGTGAAGGCAGGGCGGATAATCGCGGGCAGGCCGACATATTCAATGGCGGCCATGGCTTCGGCAACGCCTGCATTGATGTCATATTTGCCGTTGGGCAGTTTGGGCGCGGCAACGATGGTCGCGCGCGGGTTTTCAATGCCCAGCCTGTCCATGGCTTCGCGAAACAGCTTGCGGTCTTCGGCCATTTCAATGGCCTCACGCTTGGCGCCGATCATTTCAACGCCGAATTTTTCCAGAACGCCCATATCCGCCAGCGCCAGCGACGTGTTCAGGCCGGTCTGCCCGCCCATTGTGGGCAGCAGCGCGTCGGGGCGTTCCTTTTCGATGATCTTGGCGACAATTTCGGGCGTAATCGGTTCGATATATGTTGCATCGGCAAGGCCGGGGTCGGTCATGATCGTCGCCGGGTTCGAGTTGACCAGAATCACCCGGTACCCTTCCTCGCGCAGGGCCTTGCAGGCTTGTGTCCCGGAATAGTCGAATTCACAGGCCTGTCCGATGACGATAGGCCCCGCACCAATGATCATGATGGATTTGATATCGGTTCTTTTCGGCATGATGGACCCCTGAATGGCGCGCGCAGCAGATAACACAGCGCATTATTGCACCGTGTAAATTGCGCGCGTTATATCCAAGGCATGCGGCGGCGCAACCCCTGTTCGCACCTGACCATCGTTGTTCATGTAGCTGGTTTGCACTGTTGGATTTAAATCAAAAAATCAGTGTGGTATGCAAAAGGCCAGATTATGTTTACGACGATTATACTTAATGCATTGTGTTGGTGCGTAGATGAAAGAATTTGTTAATGTAGAACAGGCAAAATGCCTGGGCACGGCGCGAAACAGGACGAAATGACCGGCGACAGAAACCCCAACAGCAATGAAGCGCGCCTGACCGACATTCAGGGTCTGGTGGTGGAATTGATAAACCGCCTGCTTAGCACCAACATCGACGAAATTGACCACGCGATTGATGATGCGCTGGCCAAGATTGGTGCCTTTACAGGCCGCGACCGTGCCTATGTGTTCGTACGCCATGAAGACACTGCCGACAATACACATGAATGGTGTGCCGCAGGGGTCGACCCCATGAAAGAAGCCCTGCAGGGCATCTCGATGGAGGAGTTCCACACTGTCCGGGAGTTGCTGGACAAGGGGGAGGCTGCGAATATTTCAGATGTGCGGGATTACCCCGAAACCTCTGATACGCGGCAGTTTCTGGATGCGCAGGGAATCCGTTCCATGCTGTTGGTGCCGATGGTGCCGGATGGTGAATTGTTCGGTGTGGTCGGATTTGACAGTGTGTCGGGCGTCGGGTTCTTTTCCCCAAGCGAGATTTACCTGCTGCGGTCATTTGCCGATGTGGTGACATCCGTTCTGTTGCGCCGCGATTCGGTTCTGGCCGTTCGCGCAGCCCAGGAAGAACTGGCCCGCGAACGTGCGTTCCTTCAGGGAATTGTCAGCACCAGCGCCACGGGGTTTGTGGTTCTGTCCAGTGAGGGGCGCATCATTTACGCCAATGACGCCGCAGAATCCGTTCTGGGTGTGTCCCGCGACTTCATGATGGGCGAGATGTATAACAGCTCGAAATGGGAAATGACCGATATTGATGGCAACCCCATCAAGGAAGAAGATGAACCCTTTGTAATTGTCCAGAAAACTGGGCGCATGGTTCAGAACCACCGTGTTGCGCTGCATTGCAATGACGGACTGCGGTATTCATCGTTCAACGCAGCACCCATTGCGGCCGCAGACGGGCAGGATGCGCGGGTCGTCTACGCCGTCACGGATGTGACAGCCCTTGTCACCGCAGAGCAGGCGCGCGCTGTGGCGCTGGATGACGCGCGGCGCGCAAATGTGGCGAAATCGAACTTTCTGGCCAAGATGAGTCATGAAATCCGGACCCCCCTGAACGGAATCTTGGGTATTTCCGATATTCTGGCAGAAACCATTGCGGACAAGACCAGCCTGCAAATGATCAATGTGCTGCGCAATTCCGGCACATTGCTTATGGGCATCATCAACGACCTTCTGGATATGAGCAAGATTGAAGCCGATGCACTGGAGCTGGAGGCCGTCCCCTTCCTGTTGTCGGATCTGGCGCGTCGCACCGAAGAAGTGCACACCCTGCGTGCTGCGGAGAAGGGATTTTCCTTCAGCGTTCGCATCGAAGACCCGATTGATGCGCCACGCCTTGGGGACCCGCAGCGCCTGACGCAGATTTTGCATAACCTGATCAGCAATGCGGTGAAGTTCACGCAGCAGGGCTATGTCAATGTATGGCTGTCGGCCCTTGATTGCGGGATGATACAGATCCGCGTTGAGGACAGCGGCATCGGTATGACGCCGGCACAGCTGCAACGCGTTTTCGCGCCGTTTTCGCAGGCCGACAGTTCTATCTCGCGGCGGTTCGGGGGCACAGGTCTGGGCATGTCCATCGTCAAGCGTCTGGTCGAGATGATGGATGGCACAATCGAGTTGGAGAGCACAGAAGGGCAGGGCACCACGATCACAATCAAGCTGCCGCTGCCGGTTTCCATGGAAAAAGATTCGGATGGTAAGCCCCAGCCCCCCAAAGACGGGGGAGAAACTGAAAAAATCACCTTGCCGCCGCTGTCAATTCTGGTTGCAGATGATAACCGGACAAACCAGATGATCCTTGGTATCATGCTGGGCCAAATCGGTGCGCAAGCCACAATGGCAGATGACGGTCTGTCGGCGCTGGAAATTTACAGGCAGGGAAAGTTTGATGTTCTGGTGCTTGATATTTCCATGCCGGGTATGGACGGTGTCACGTTGTTGAATGCCATCCGCACCGAAGAAAGTTTGCGGGGCCTGCCGCACACGCCTGCGCTGGCATTTACCGCGAACGCAATGTCCCATCAGGTGGCGGCGTACCGCGCCGCAGGTTTTGATGACTGCCTGACAAAACCGCTCAGACGCGAAGATCTGGTTTTGGCCCTGTCACGGCTTGTCAACTGACACCCTGTGGCGCGTAGCCCTAGCGAATGGCGGGCATGTTCAGTGGTCCCGCACGGCAAGCCCGTTGCAATGTGCGCGCGTCACAGCGGCTTGGCCCCAGATCGCGGGTCAGGCAGATACGCAACTCCTGCAAGTTGCCCGAATGGCAGGTCGCGAACATCATGTCATCTTGTAGGGATGGGTTGGCCTGTTGCAGCGTATCAATCAAGTCGCCAGATTGTATGCGCTGGTCTGCCTGTGCCGCCTGGCGGGGAAACTGAAACGTGTTGAATGCGCGCCGCGTGGTGTCAAAATACGCATCAGCATTCAGCCCGCTGCATGTGCCATGTTTGCGCCATTGGTGCCACGCAAGGCCGGATGACCCCATGATGTCGACCATGCCCGCTGTCTGCGCACGACTGGGGGCTGCGTGCGCGGTGTCGCAAAATTCGGGCCATGTGCCATCAGGGTTTTGTGGCCACAGACCATGAACAAGCCACCCCGCGCCTGATCCGCGCGCGCACCTGTCGTCATTGCGGCTGTCCCCTTCATGGGCGCACCAGCTTGGTGTCCAGCTGACTGACAAAATGAAATACCCGTCATCTTCGTTCACAGAAGGGCCGCGCGCAAACACCGCATAGAGTGCCAGCACCAGCCCCAGAATGACGACCCCGAACACAGCCCGCATTTTCACTTTCCCTTGCAGCCAAGTGTCGCTATAACCCAGCCATTCCCCGAAATCGAGGATAAGCAGGTTCGCCCTGCAGCCGATTCTCCGGCGGGAAGAATTTATGTGCGCATGACGGATGCGCCAAATGACAGGAGTGCATGTCATGTCGAAACCGCTGATGCCCAAGGCAACCGCCGTCTGGCTGGTGGACCATACGACCCTAAGCTTCAAACAGATCGCAGATTTCTGTGGTCTGCATGAACTTGAAGTGCAGGGCATTGCCGATGGTGATGTCGCAGGTGGCGTCAAGGGCTTTGACCCTGTTGCCAATAACCAGCTTGACCAGATTGAAATCGATCGTGGTGAAAACGACACCCGCTACAAACTGAAGCTGAAATACAACCCTGCTGCCGAAGGCGAAGAAAAACGCCGCGGGCCGCGTTATACGCCGCTGTCCAAACGGCAGGATCGTCCTGCATCTATCCTGTGGCTGGTCAAGTTTCACCCCGAATTGGCAGATGCCCAGATCCGGCGACTGGTGGGGACCACCAACAGCACGATTCAGGCCATTCGCGAACGCACACATTGGAACATAAGCAACCTGCAACCCATTGATCCGGTTGCACTGGGCCTGTGTCGTCAGTCCGAACTGGACAAGGAAGTTCAGAAATCTGCGGCCAAGCGCGCGGCCGAAGGTGGCATCATGTCTGATGATGAGCGCCGCAAACTGGTCTCGACCGAACAGTCGCTTGACATGGACCCTGAACCCAAAATGCCCGCAGGCATTGCCGGTCTGGAAAACTTCACCATGAGCGATCTGAAATCGGAAGAAGAAGAACAACCGTCGCGCCCCGCTGATTACAGCGATGCCGAAAGTTTCTTCAACCTGCCCGATGATGAAGATGACGCAGATGACGAAGATGATGCAAACGGTGACAGCACCGATCCGCGGGATCGCTGATAGCCTAAGGCATGAATCTGCCCTCGTGGGACGCAAAATTGGGAAACACTCATGAAATTCACGTTGTCATGGCTGGCGGACCATCTGGAAACTGATGCCACGCTGGATCAGATCACCGATGCGCTGACGGATCTGGGGCTGGAAGTCGAAGACGTATCCGACCCCGCCGCAACGCTTGGCGCATTTCGCATCGCGCGTGTGATCGAAGCGACGCAGCACCCCGATGCGGACAGGCTGAGTTTGTGCCGTGTGGAAACATGGCCGGACGGGCCGGATGGTCCATCGCAGGAAGTGCAGGTTGTGTGCGGCGCGCCCAATGCCCGCACCGGCATGCGCGGTGTGTTCGCGCCCGTTGGCACCCATGTTCCCGGCACAGGCGTTGATCTGAAGCCCGGTGTCATCCGGGGGCAGGCCAGCAACGGCATGCTGTGTTCCGAACGCGAACTGATGCTGTCTGACGAACATGACGGCATTATTGACCTGCCCGATGATGCGCCCCTTGGTCAGCGCTACATTGATTATGCGGGTCTGAATGATCCTGTGATCGACATTGCAATCACCCCCAACCGCCCCGATGCGCTGGGCGTGCGCGGGATTGCGCGTGATCTGGCGGCGCGTGGTCTGGGCACGCTGAAACCACTGGCCGTTGTGCCAGTAAAAGGGCAGTTTCCCAGCCCCGTCAGCGTGACCATCGCACCAGAGCTGAAGGAAAAAGGCTGCCCGCTGTTTGCCGGACGCGTCATCCGCGGGGTCCGCAATGGCCCGTCGCCCGCCTGGCTGCAAAAGCGGCTGCGCGCGATTGGCCTGCGCCCCATTTCCGCGCTGGTGGATATTACCAATTTCTTCACTTTCGACCTGAACCGCCCCTTGCATGTGTTCGACGCAGACAAGGTGCAAGGCGGTTTGCGCATTCATCCCGCCAACGGGGATGAGGAAATTCTGGCGCTGGATGAGAAGACCTACAAACTTGCGGCAGGCCAGATGCTGATATCGGATGATAACGGCGTTGAAAGCATTGCAGGCATCATGGGCGGCGCGCATTCCGGCTGCACCGAAGACACAGTGAATGTGTTTGTGGAATCGGCCTATTGGACGCCTATCACCATCGCCGCGACAGGCCGCGCGCTGAAAATCAATTCCGATGCGCGCTACCGGTTTGAGCGCGGGGTTGATCCTGCCTTCACGCTGGACGGGCTGGAACTGGCCACGAAAATGGTGCTGGACCTGTGCGGCGGCACCCCGTCCGAACTGGCGGTCGATGGCGACGTGCCCGACACCAACCGCGCCTACCGCTTTGATGCGGCGCGCGTGGGGTCACTGGTCGGCATGGACATCCCCGTGGATGTCCAGCGTGCAACACTGACCGCGCTGGGCTTCCGGCTGAAGGGGGATCAGGCGTTTGTTCCAAGCTGGCGCCCCGACATTCATGGCGAGGCCGATCTGGTCGAAGAAATCGCCCGCATCGCATCGCTGACCAAGCTGCAAGGCAAGCCCTTGCCGCGCATGCAGTCGGGCGTGCCGCGCCCCATTCTGACACCGTTGCAGACACGCGAACGCGCAGCGCGCCGCATGCTGGCGGGGTTGGGCTATAATGAATGCGTGACCTACAGCTTCATCGATGGTGCAGCCGCTGCCCTGTTCGGCGGCGGGGGCGATGATGTGCGCCTTGAAAACCCGATTTCATCAGAAATGACGCATATGCGCCCCGATCTGTTGCCCGGTCTGTTGCTGGCTGCCAGCCGCAATCAGGCGCGCGGCGCGCAGGATCTTGCCCTGTTTGAAGTGGGGCCTGCCTTTTCGGGGGGTGAACCGGGCGCGCAGCATATTCAGGCCGCAGGCATTCTGGTCGGTGCGACCGCGCCGCGTGATCCGTTCGGCACCCGCCGCGCGGTGGACCTGTATGACGCCAAGGCCGATGCCGAAGCGGTGCTGTCGGCGATTGGTGCGCCGTTGAAGTTCCAGATACACCGCAAGCTGCCAGACTGGTTCCACCCCGGTCGTGCGGGTGTCATCTCGCTTGGGCCGAAACTGCCGCTTGCGGTGTTTGGTGAATTGCACCCCCGCGTGATCAAGGCGTTTGACATCAAGGGGCCAGTCGTGGGGTTCACCGTTCTGGTCGAAAACCCGCCTTTGCCAAAGGCCAAAGCGCGCAAAACATCGCGTCAGGCGCTGAATATCAGCACGTTGCAGCCGGTTGACCGCGATTTTGCCTTTGTCGTGGCCGCAGATGTCGAGGCGCTGAATGTGGTCAATGCCGCACTTGGGGCGGACAAGGCGCTGATTGCGGGCGTGCAGGTGTTTGACGAATTCACCGGCCCAAAGGCCGACGCGCAACTGGGCGCGGGCCTGAAATCGCTGGCGATTACGGTTCGCATGCAGCCCAGCGACAAGACCCTGACCGAGGACGAGATTGAACAGGTCAGTCGCAAGATTGTCGAGAAGGTGCAAAAAGCCACAGGCGGCACATTGCGCGCATAAACTGCGGACTGGTCGCGCCTTGCGCGGCCAGCGTCCCGCCACCGTTGCGGATTATGACACCAGCCCTGCATCCAGCCGCATTTTGTGACCCGCGCCCAAATCCTGCCATTGCGCCAGCGGGCGCTCCATGCCCAGCGGGTAAACCGGCGCGGCAGTGACGGCTGCTGCGGCATTGCGTGTGAACCGCTGGCCCGGATGGGACACGGGCACAGCTTCCAGCAGGCGTTTGGTATAGGGGTGGGCAGGGTTTGACAGAACGCTGCGCGCGGGGCCTTGCTCGACCACGCTGCCGCGATACATCACCAGAATGCGGTCCGCGACCCGTTCGACCACCGCCATATCATGCGAGATGAACAAAAGCGCCATATCTTCGGAATGTTTCAACCCTTCCAGCAGGTCAAGGATCTGGCCCTGAATGGCCACATCCAGTGCGGACACAGGTTCATCCGCGATCAGCACTTTCGGGCTTAGCACCAGCGCGCGGGCAATACATATGCGCTGGCGTTGCCCGCCGGAAAACTGGTGCGGGTAGCGGTCAAGCGTGCCCTTGGGCAGACCAACCTTGGCGACCAGTTCCTGCAACGCCGTATCACTGCCCTGCGCGGTCCGGCCCAGCCCGCGAATGCGCAAGGGTTCGGTCAGGATCTGGCGCACCGACATGCGCGGGTCCAGCGCAGCATAGGGGTCTTGAAAGATCATCTGGATATTGCGCCGCGCATGGCGCAGTTCTTCGCCCGTCAGGGTGAACAGATCCTGCCCGTCCAGAAATGCGCGCCCTTCCTTGCTGGGCACCAGCCGCAGCAGAGATTTCGCAAGCGTGGATTTTCCGCACCCGCTTTCGCCGATGATGGCCACGGTTTCGCGCGGATGCAGATCGAAGGAAATATCTTCGACCGCGTGCAGGTTAGCGATATGCCTGCGCAAGAACGACGAATGCACGGGAAACTGTGTGCTTAGGTGACGCACCGACAGGATGGGCGCGGTTCCCTGCGCGTTCGGCACTGCTGCCTTGATCTGCGCCTGTTCCTGTCTGAACTTGGGCGCTGAATCCAGCAATTTTCGCGTATAATCATGCGCGGGCGCATCAAACACATCCAGCACGCGCCCTTGCTCTACAATGCGGCCGGTCAGCATAACCGCAACGCGGTCGGCAATTTCAGCGACCACGCCCATATCATGCGTGATGAACAGAACCGACATGCCGGTTTCTTGCTGCAAACTGCGGATCAGCCCCAGAATTTCGGCCTGAACCGTCACATCCAGCGCGGTGGTCGGTTCATCCGCAATCAGAATGCGCGGGCGGCAGACCAGTGCCATGGCGATCATGACACGCTGGCGCATGCCGCCCGACAATTCATGCGGATATTGCCGCATGCGCCCTGCGGGGTCGGTCAGGCGCACTTTTTCCAGCATTGCAACAGCCGTGGCGCGGGCCGTGTCGATGGTGTCCGGCTGGTGCTGGTGGATGGCTTCCAGCAGTTGCGCGCCGATGGTCATGACCGGGTTCAGCGACGTCATCGGGTCTTGAAAGATCATCGCAATGCGCGCCCCGCGCAAGGCACGCATGCGTGCCTGTGACAGTTGCGCCAGATCAAGCGGGGCCGCCCCGTTTTGCTGATGCAACAGGATACGGCCCGCGCTGATATGCCCGCCCTGATGGTCGATCAGCCGCGTGATGGATTTGACCGTCACCGACTTGCCCGAACCGGATTCGCCCACCAGTGCCAGAACCTCGCCCTCAAACAAGGTCAGCGAGACATCCTTGACGGCGGGTGTGGTTGCATTGCCGAAATGGACATTCAGGTTTTCAAGCGTCAGGAGCGGGGTTGCAGCGGGCATGACGGTTCCTTTCATCGGTGGTTTCAGGCCGGAACGGGCGTGCGCATGGCCCATGCGCGGATTTCCAGCAGGGAATCGCGGCGCGACGCATCCATACGGACAACCGACAGGCCGGGGGGGGCGTTTGGGTCAACCCATTCGTTCCAGACGGGCACGAATGCAGGCCAGTCGCCCATATCGGCCAGCCAGACCTGAACCTGCACAATCTGGTCGTGCCCGCTGCCCATCTGCGCCAGCAATTCGTCGATGACGCCCAGAATATCGCGGCTTTGCGCGGCGAAATCCGCAGCCTTGTCCGGCGCGGTCAGACAGACCGATGCAATATCACCCGCCGCAGACCCGAGAAAGATTTTAGGCCCCCAACTGTCGATGCGTCCTGTTTTCTGAATGCTCATGCTCATGCTCATACCTCGGGCCGGTAGGCGACGGCCACGATTTCCAGCAGCAGGTCGGGGCGATACAATTCGCCGGACACACAGGTGCGCGCGGGCGGGTTGGCGGCGTCCACCCACTGGTTCCAGACGGAATTCAGGCCGGAAAAGTAGCGCATGTCCTTCAGCCAGATGGTGACAGTGAACAGATCGGCCTGCGTCAGGCCCGCTTCGCGCAGCAATTCGTCCAGCTTGTCTATCGCATCTTGCGCCTGCGCCTTGATGTCACCATCAAGGTTGCGCGGCTGGATGCCTGTCATATGGACCCAGTTGCCGCTTTGGCACAAAAGCGCGCGATGTGCGCCGTCCATGGTTTCGGTGTGGCTGCGTGTGATCATGAATATGTCCTTTGGTTAGTGAGATTTCAGTTTAGGGTCGAACTGGTTGCGCAATGCGTCCCCCAGCAGGTTCAGCCCCAGCACAGTCAGGAAAATGGCCAGTCCCGGAAACAGCGCCATCCACCACGCACTGGAGATGTAGGAACGCGCATCTGACAACATGCCGCCCCATGTGGGAATACTTGGCGGGACCCCAAGGCCCAGAAAACTAAGCGATGATTCCGAGATGATGGCGTTTGCCATGGCAAAACTGGTCATGACAATGACCGACAGCATGACATTGGGCAGGATATGCTGGCGCAGAATGAACCAATGCCCGGCCCCAAGGGATTGCGCGGCCAGTATGAATTCACGTTCGCGCAGGGCCATGGTTTCCGCGCGGGTCACGCGGCAATAGGGAATCCAGCGCTGTGCGGTCAGCGCGACAATCACAATGGTCAGCCCCTGTCCGATAAACGCCACGATGGCAATCGCCAGCATCAGGGGCGGAAAGGACCAGAAGATTTCGGCAACTTTCTGGATTGCACTGTCAATCCGCCCGCGAAAATAGCCCGACACAATGCCCAGAAACACCCCAGCCACACTGGCAAACAACGCCACGGCGGTGGCAATGATCAGCGACACCCGCGCGCCGTGGATAATCCGGCTAAGGATGTCGCGTCCGACATGGTCAGTGCCCAGAACATGCGGGCCGCGCCAGTCAGGCGGCGTCAGCGCCAGCATCAGATCCTGCCGGTTTGGGGCGTGCGGGGCAATCAGTTCGGCGAACAGGCCAAACACCACCAGCAACACAATCGTCAGAACCCCGTAGATGCCCTTGAACCCTGTCAGGTGGCGATAATCCTCGCGCAGCTTTTGCCAGCGGTCGCGCAGGGACATCGTGGTTTGGGAAGCATTGTCCATATCAATTCATCCGTATGCGCGGGTCAATAAGGGTGTAGATCAGGTCAATCAGCAGGTTCATCACAATGAACATGCCGGTATAAACCAGCACCAGCCCGATAATCAGCGGGAAATCCCGCGACGAAATGCCGGTAATCAGCAAGCTGCCAATGCCCGGCCATGCAAAGACCGTCTCGACGATCATTGCGCCCGACAAAAGCATGCCGAATTCCAGCCCGATGATGGTGACAACGCCTACCATGGCGTTGCGAAATGCGTGGCGCCATAACACGCGGGCCTCGCTTACACCCTTGGAGCGTGCGGTCATCACAAAATCTTCGCGCAGCGCGTCCAGAACCTGTGCGCGGGTCATTTGCGTGATGATGCCCGTCATATTGGTGCCCAGCACGATTGCGGGCAATGCTAGGTATTTCAGGGCCGCGCCCAATGCATCCCAGCGCCCTGCCAGAATGGAATCGATGATCAGAAACCCTGTGACATGCTCAACCCCCAGCCCCCAAGGTTCGCGCCCGCCAGAGGGCAGGATGTTGAAATAGCCGGCGAACAGCAAGATCAGCAGGATGCCCAGCCAGAAATTCGGCATGGATATGCCCGCAAAACTGAAGGCAGATGCAATCGCATCCCATGCGGTTCCGGGGCGGGCGGCGGCCAGAACGCCCAATGGCACACCCACGCCCACCGCAATCAGCGTGGCGGCAACGGCCAGTTCTATGGTGGCGGGCAGGCGTTCCATGACAATCTCGATCACGGGCATCTTGTAGCGAAAGGACATGCCGAAATCGCCGGTCAGGGCATTTCCCAGAAAGTTCAGAAACTGGATGAATGGCGGGCGGTCCAGCCCCCATGCTTCGCGGATGCGCGCCTTGTCAGCCTCTGATGCCTCGTCCGAGATCAGCATTGTCACCGCATCCCCCGGTGCCAGCTGCATCAGGGCGAAGATGATACCGGACACGACAATCAGAACCGGCACCGCGCCTGCAAGGCGTTTGATGAAATACAGCAGCATACGCGCCTTCCTTTCGAAATCAGGCCCGAAACAGGTTCGGGCCTGTGATCCGTCGCTTAGTTAACGAAGATTTCCCAACCATCCGCACGGTCAGCCGGGCGCGGCTGGAAAGAGATGTCCTTGGACACGCCCCAGCCCATCTGGTGCTGCCACATGAACGCGGCAGGCGCCTGATCTACCAGCCGGCGGATCGCGGCCTGCATCTTCAGCGCGCGTTCCTCGCCATCGAATTCTGACCGTTCAGCCGCCAGCAATTCATCAAGCTCGGGGTCCGAAAAGCCGATGCGTGGTGATCCGCCAGTGGCAAAATACTGGTGCAGCGCGCGCGACGGGTCGATCATGGACCCGCGGCCCATGTAGTAGAAGGGCACATTGCCTTGCTGCACATTGGCCCACAGGGTCGCCCATTCAGGCGTGTCCAGCGTAACGGTGAAGCCCGCTTCTTCCAGCATGGGAACCATGGCTTCGGCAATCTGGCGGTCGGCGGTATAGCGCCCCACAGGTGTGGACAGGGTCACTTCAACACCTTCCAGATCCACCGACTGCAACAGCGCGCGTGCTTTCGCGGGGTCATAGTCCAAGGGCGTGGTGAAATCAGGGTCAAAGCCGATCTGCCCCTCGCTTACAGGGCCATGCAGAATGGTTGCCTGATCTTGCAAAATGGCGCGGGCAATCGCTTCGCGGTTGATGGCGTGAACCACGGCCTGCCGCGCTTCCAGCACATCCCATGGGTGGGTGTTGGGCGACATGGCCAGAAACATCATCTCGACCGAATTGGTCGTGGCAATATCGGCATTCGGCAGGTCGCGCACGCGCTGCATCAGTTGCGGGGGCACGCCCTGGGCAATCTGCACCTCGCCATTGGCAAGGGCCGTCACACGCTGTTCGGGTTCGGGCATCAGGCGATACATGATCTGCGCGGGGTTATTTGGCGTAGTCATCGGGTGGGTGTCATCGCGTTCGATGATCATGTGCTGGCCGATGCTGACCTCGACCATCTTGTAGGGACCAGCGCCGTAAGGTGCCTGACGGAACATATCATCGCCAAGTTCATCAAACAGCGCCTTGGATGTGACCTGCACACCGGCCAGATTGTCGGGCACGGTGGCGTCAGGGGTATGCGTGGTGATGTGAACTGTCAGATCGTCAATCGCCTCGACACTGGCCCAGTCACTGACAAGGAAGGACTTTCCAGATCCGGGGTTGTTGCCCATATAGTCGATGGAATGCACGATGTCGGCTGCCAGCACCGGTTCGCCGTTATGGCGTGTCAGTCCTTCGGGCAGGGTTATTTCCCATGTCAGCTCGTCAATCGCCTCGACCGACTCGGCCAGATAGGGGACGAATTCCCCTGCATCAAAATCATAGCGCGTGACACAGCCATAGACCTGGCACCAGACGCTGCCCATCAATACGACGGGGTCGGCATAGGGGTTGTAGCCCGAAATGGTTTCGGTTGTGGCGACTGCGACGCGCGCATCTGTATAGTCCTGCGCAGCCAGAGGTATGGCCGTCGCGGCAAGGGCAGCCACGCTCAAGCTGGATAAAGTTGCTTTTCTCATCTTGGTCATCCCGTTTGGGGCCAGTCGTTCAGACAAGGCGTTTGCTTATTCAGTGACCGTTCGCTACTTTTAGCGGGGTCAATCAATAAGTGAACGTTTACTTACCTAATGGGAAGCGATTAAACTGGTTTCATCTTGAAGACGGGTGTGGTCACGGCACGGGTGATCATGATTTAGACAAAGCGCCTTACTTCTGCGCAAAACTGGGACAGGAATTGTGGAAAGCACGACAATAGACAGGGAAATCGATTCGGCCCTTGGCGTTCAGGAACGGCTGCTGGTCGCGGGCACTGCGGAATTTGTCCGCCACGGGTTTCAGGGGGCAAGTATTTCAACAATCGTAAGTGCTGCGCGGTGTAATGTGCGCATGGTGTATCATTATTTCGGCAATAAACTGGGTTTGTATCGCGCCTGTATTGCGCGTGTGTATCAGCATTTGCGCGACGCCGAGGCACAGGCGGAATTCTGGAATGCCCCCCCGCGCGACGCGATTGCCGAACTGGTGCGCTTTACTTTCGACTATATGCTGGAGCATCCTGAATTTCAGGGCATGATGCGTGTGGAGAACATGGCCGATGGCCAGCATGTGCGCGAAGTATCCGACGTGAATGACCGCGCATCCAGCTTGTTCGGGCGTATGAATACGGTGCTGGATCAGGGGGTGCGTACTGGCGATTTCAACCGGCGGCCGGATGCGGGCGCGCTGTATCTGTCCATTCTGGGGCTATGCACGATTCATATTGCCAACCGACACACAATGCAGGTTGTTATGGGCCGTGATCTGGCCAGTCCTGAATTCCTGACTGCGCGCCGCGAAGAAATTGTGGGCATTATTCTGGCATCCTTGCAGCAGGACCCCGCATGACAGCCGCCCTGACCACGCCGCACCCGCTGGCGACAGCGGCGGGCATGAACGTATTGCGCGCAGGCGGCACAGCGCCAGAGGCATTGATCGCCGCAGGGGCGGTGCTGGCGGTGGTCATGCCGCATTTTTGCGGCTTGGGGGGCGATGCGGTCTGGCTGGTGACAACGCCCAAAGGTGGCCCGCGCAGCTTCATGGCAATCGGGCAGGGGCTGGACCGCCCCTTTCCCACCGGTCCTATACCCTTGCGCGGGGCGGGGTCCATTATGACCAGCGCGGCCGTGGTCGCGGGCTGGGCGCATGCGCTGGATTTTGCGCGCGCTGAACTGGATGGCCGGTCCAGATGGGGTGATCTGCTTGCACCCGCGATACGCCACGCGGAAGCGGGCTTTCCCGTCACCGCGTCACAGGAATTCTGGACGCGCTTTCGGGCGGCTGACCTGCCAGCATGGCCCGGTTTTGCGCCGGTTTTTCTGCAAGACGGCCAACCCCCAAAGGCAGGCCATATCCTGCACCAGCGCGAACTGGCGCATTCGTTGCGCAGCATCGCACAAGATGGCGCGCAGGCGTTCTATCGCGGTGCGCTGTCGCACAAGATTGTTGACGGGTTGCGCGCCGCAGGGGTTCACATCTCGCACGCGGATCTGGCCCGCACCACCTGCCGGGAGGGGCAGCCCCTGTCCCTGCCTTATCGGGGCCTGACCCTTCTGGCCCCGCCACCGCCCACCCAGGGGCTGACAACCTTGCAAATCATGGGCCAGCTGGCGGCGCTGGATTTCAGCAATGTGCAGGCAGGCAGCGCCGATCATATCCATCTATGTGTCGAGGCGGTGAAACGCGCCTTCTTGCAGCGCGGCCAGATCGCCGACCCTGCATTTCACCCCATGGACATGCAACACCAGCTTGATCAATCGCGGCTGGACGGGTGGGCGCAGGACATCTCCATGTCCACGGCCCTGCCATGGCCGCATGTTTGGGCGCATGGTGACACTGTGTTTCTGGGCGCGATTGATGAGATGGGCAATGCGGCAAGCGTCTTGCAAAGCACATATTTCGACTGGGGCAGCGGCGTTGTCGCGGGTGATACGGGGATTATCTGGCAAAACCGCGGGGCGGCGTTCAGCGCGGACCCTGCCCATGTCAACGCGTTCGCACCGGGCAAGCTGCCGTTCTACACCCTTAATCCCGGCATCGCGCTTCAGGGGGGCAAGCCCAAATTCGTCTATGGCACGCAAGGTGCCGACGGGCAGCCGCAAACGCTGGCCATGGTCCTGACGCGGATGATTGATTTCGGCCAATCCCCGCCCGATGCACTGGCCGGTCCGCGCTTCCTGCTGGGGCGCACGTTTTCAGACAGCCGCGACAGCCTGAAGCTGGAAGCCGATGTCGATGCGCCGACCCGTGCAGCGCTTGCCGCGCGCGGGCATGAAATCAGCATGATCGCGGCGCAAAGCCCGATGGCGGGGCTGGCGGGTGTTGTGCAATGCCGCGACGGGCGCAGGCAGGCATGGCATGACCCGCGCCTGTAGCGGCTGCGGGTTCGGGACCATATAGCCTGATCAGTGTGTCAGGCATCTGGCGATGACCTGCCGGAGTATGTGTGCCGTGTCCTGCCAGCCTGGCAAAGATGCCCCCGCCATTTGGCTTGTGCGCGTCAGCGCGTCATAAAGCGCGCTGTCTGACAACAGTTTGCGCAACGCCTGCGCAAAATCATCAGGGCTGTCGGGCGCGACCAGCAGGCCCGCGCCGCGCATCGTTTCTGTAACGGCCCCTGTCGCGCAGCTTACGCTCGGCAGGCCATGAAGCTGGGCTTCACCCAGCACCATGCCATAGCCTTCATACCGTGTGGCCAGTGCAAAGATATGGGCAGACCGATAGTATTGTGACAGCGCCGCTGAAGACAACTTTCCCGCCAGCAAGACGCGGTCTTGCAGTTTCAGATCGCGGCGCACCGCTTCAAGCTGATGCAGATACGTAGGGTCCTGCACCATGCCCACGATGACAGATTGCCAGTCCATATCCGTGATCTGGCCAAGTGCGCGCAGCAGCACATCATGCCCTTTGCGCGGGCATATCAGACCGACACTCAGGATAAGTGGCGGGTCCATGCGGGGCAGGGGCGCGGCCTGTTCGGCGCGGTCGAAACCGGGGGGCGCGACAGTGATGCGCGTGCGTGATACCCCGAACCGGTCTTGCAACAGCGTGGCTACATGCGCCGATGGCACAATGATATGACAGGCGTGGCGCAGGTTCGCGGCTTCGCGCGTGATCAATTCTGCGGCGCGATCTGCGGCCAGTCCGGTTTCCAGCCCAAGCGGGTGATGCAACATCACAATCACGGGCCGGTTCAGGCGGGCCACGTCGCGGGTGGCCATTGCGCCAAATGTCAGCCCGTCAATGATTACGGGCATCATGTCTGGCAGGTCATGCAGCTGTGCAAGTGTCGCGCCTGTGCAGGCGGCGTCTGGCGTGGGCCAACCGGCAGGCAGGGCCACATGACGCACCGGATGGCCAAGTGCGCGCAAGGTTTCGATCACGCGGCGGTCGTAATATGTGCCACCACTTCGCATCATGATGTCGCCGGGCACCGCAAAGGCGATTTCAGGATATAGGCGCGCGCCGGTCATACGCCCCCCTCGCGGCTGCGGGTCCAGCGGTATAGCCAGACAGGGGCCAGCAGCGCGCCGGATGGCAGGCGCAGGCGCAAGCGCAATTCGGCCACGTCCAGATCGGGCGGGGGCGTAAAGACAAAACTTGCCCGCCACGCGCCCGCCTCATCGCGCAAGCGGTAGAATGCAGCCCCTGTCACATGGTTTGCTACATCATCTGCCCCGAAATCAAGCTGGACCTGCGCGGCGTCCATCGGCTGTGCCCCGTCGCGGGCAGGTGTGAAATCAATCACGAACAGCCGCCCCTTGGCCAGATTGGGTTCAATCCCCGATGCATTGCGCAAGGGCAAAAGCGGATACTCCCGCGCGGGCAGGGATGCGGGGCCGGGGGCACCCCAGTCCAGCCTGTAGGAAAAGCGATGCGCGCCTGCACCCAGCGCCGCAGCAGGGCGCCAGAACGCAACGATATTGTCGGCAAATTCGTTCGGGGTGGGGATTTCCAGCAGCATGACGGCCCCCGCGCCCCAATCGCCCTGCGGTGTCACCCATGCTGACGGGCGGCGGTGATACGCCCCTTCGTGATCACGGAAATCGTTGAACGCTGTTGGCATTTGCACCAATCCGAACCCGCGCGGCGATTGATCTGCAAAAGCCGATACCTGCACCTGTGCGGGGTTCGCCAATGGCCGCCACAGCCGTTCGCCCGCGCCATTGTCAATCACCAGCACGTCGCTGTCATGCACAGCGGGGCGAAAATCATCAATCGCTGCGGGGCCAAGATCGTTGTGCTGGAACATTGATGTCAGCGGGGCGATGCCCGCATCCTCGATCGGGGTGCGGGCAAACAGATGCAATGTGCAGTCCATCGTCGTGGTCTCGCCCGGGTCCAGCGTGGCGATCAGCGCGCCCGCACAGCGCGGGCTGTCAATAAGGCAGCCGAAATGCAGGCGCGCGTCACTGTGAAACACCGTGATATGGCGCGTGACGGGAAATTCCTCTGGTGTGGGTCCACCGGTGCCAAGGGACAAGGCGCGCGCTGACAGGCCGTAAACCGTGCCCTTGGCCAATGCGCGGAAATAGCTGGCCCCTTGCAAGACGATGACTTCATCCCAACTGCCCTTGCGGTTCAACTGATGGCGCAGGCGCAGGCCGGAAAACCCCATATCCGGCAATGTTCCTGCCGTAGGGTGCGGGGTGAAATAGCGCGGATCATAGTCGAAAAGCTGCGCCGAAAATTCGGTGTCATGCGCTGGCAGGGTAATGCTGACGGGATCGGGGAACAGCCAGCCCGGCGGCAGCAGGTCTGCCACGAAATGCGGCCCAAGCCCCAGATCTGCCGTGTCGCCTGTGCGGGGGCGAATTCCGCGATAGCTGTCATAACTCAGCCCGTCAAACGGTGCGTTCAGCACTTGCGGGTGCGGGGCATAGGGCTGCGCGGCAAGGTGGCGGGCGGCACCAATCATGGCCTGCGGGCTGCGCAGGGCGGTGTCTGCCTGCGCGCGGCGGGGCCGCCACATTGGCGCCAGTGCCGCCGCGCAAGCCCCGTTCAGAAAGTGGCGTCTGTTCATGCGGCCACCTGTCGCCGCGTCTGGCGGTCCGGTCCGGTTTGTGCAGGATCAGGGGCGCGCAAGACGACCATGCTGTAGCTCATGATGCCCGCGCGGTAGGCCTGGGTCAGCGCATTGCCGCCCACCATATTGGCAAAAACCGCAAAGCGTGTCAGGCCCAGCCAGTCCGCAACCGGCCCCGCCAGCCGCAGCGCATGGTCGCGCTTGCGGTCCAGCCGCAACATTGGGTTCAGGTCATGTTCGGCAAGCGCATCATACCCCAGCGCCTGCGCGCGCGTAACAAATGTGCGGCGGGGCGTCACATGGCCCAAACGCCAGCCCCGCGCGAAGGTGCGCACCAAGGCGCGTTCGCGCGGCGACAGGTGATCATCGGTGCGCGCCAGCATGTCATCAACCACCACCAGAATACCGCCGGGGGCCAGATGCGCGCGCGCCGCTTCCAGAAACCGGCTGGCACTGTCCGTGTGGACATGGCTTTCAATCGCCAGCACCAGATCGGCGCGCGGCAGGGTTGTGGGCAGCGTGAAATCGGATTGCACAAAGGTGCATTGCCGCGACAGCCCGCGCGTGCGCGCATGCATGCGCGCCAGTTGCACCTGTGTGGCGCTTAGGGTGATGCCGGCCATCTGGGCGTTCGGCCAAAGCCCCGCCAGATGAAACAGGCTGCCGCCCACCCCGCAGCCCAGATCGCAGACGCGGTCGGGCGCGCGCCCCAGCGCGGACAGGGCGGCGTTGGCAATCAGGTCATTGGCATGTGCGGCGGCGGCTTCGGTGCTTGTAATTCCGTCTGCCCATAGCGGGCGGTGAATGGCCAGTGCCGCGCCACTGCCGCCCACGGCCAGAAAGCGCGTTGTGCTGGCATCGTAGTAGCGCGCGACGGGGTCGTGGGTCGTGCTGGCATCAAGCCAGCGTATCAGCCAATGTGCCGCCAGCAGCGGGGCCACGACCGGCATGACCATGGCCGCAGACAGCAGCGCCGTTGCGCTGGTACCGATCAACATTTGCGGCGTGATCACGGCTATCAGGATGCCAACCGCCGAAATCTGTTCCCCGCGTCCGGTGAAACCTGCGCGCCGGACCACCTGCCCTGAAGGGTTCCAGCCTGCATCCTTGCCTGCCAGCACGGACAGCACGAAACCGCTGCGCCGTATCATCCCGATGGGCGCAAACAGCGTTGTCAACCACAGTTCGACCGCAAGCGCACGCCATAAAATCCTGCGGCTGGCGGCGTGGCGCATGGTTCTGCGATGTGCGGCCACCCCCGCGAATTTGGGCACCACCAACAGCACCAATGCGCCCAGCAGCGACCATATGGCCTGCGCGCTGGCATGCACGGCCCCTGACCCCATCAGCAAAACCAGCGCCAGCCAGATTGGCGCGGACAGGTAGGAATGAATACCCGCCAGCAAATGCAGGCGGCTGGCAGGGTGCAGGCCCCGCCTGCCAATCAGGCGCAGGTGTTGCAAATTGCCCTGTGCCCAACGCCGGTCGCGGCGCAGATGGCCGGACACCGTTTCGGGCGCATCCTCGAACGAGCCGCGCGCATCGGGCGCAATCTGCACGCGCCATCCGGCGGCACGCATAAATGCGGCCTCGATGAAATCATGGCTTAGGACGGGGCCACCAAAGGGCGCAGGGCCGCTAAGGGGTGCCAGTTGTGACACCTGCGCGAAGGCCGCAACACGCAACAGCGCGTTATGGCCCCAGTAATTGCCCGCGTCGCCACTTAGCCGGGCGAGAGCATGCACAAAAACCGGCCCGCACAGGCGCGCGGACAGCCGCTGCATGGCGGCAATCCGGCTGTTGCCCGGTCGCAGCCGGATTGCCGCCTGCACAAGCCCCAACTGCGCATCGTGCGCCATCATGGACCGCATGTCTGCCAGTCGCGCGGCGTCAAAACTGCTGTCTGCATCCAGAACCAGCATCGTGTCGAACGCATCGCCATGATCTATCAGCCAGTCATGCAGATTGCCGGGTTTGCGGCCTTCGGGGGCGGTGCGGTTGCGCCATATGATCCGGTTTTTCAGCGGGGCGAGTGCGGCGGCTTCGCGCGCCAGCGCTTGCGCGCCCTGGGTGTCTGACAGCACAAAAACCGTGCAGGACTGTGATTGCCCGCTGCGGTCCAACCCGTCCAGCAGGGCCTTGATCCGCTGGGCCATGGGTTCGGGCGGCTCGCCACAGACCAGCCACAAGATCGCGCAGCGTTGCGCGGGGGCGGGCGACCGGGGCAATGCGCGGCGCGCAGGCGCGCCCTGCGTGGTCCACAGACCGATGAGGGCCGCAACAGCGGCGGCCGACAGCCAAAGGGCATTGGCCGCAAACAGCACAAGAACCACCGCCGCCAGTGCGGGGTGTGTCGCGGCCATGTCCAGCCCGTGCCATAACAATGCGACAAGCGCACCCGCAAGGCCAAGGCTGGCCAGCACATGCAATCGCCGCGCAGGTGTCAGCATCATTGCGGCCCTTGGCCCAGTGGCGGCCAGATGCGTTTGAACACCCCGTCACGGCGTATCAGATGAACCAGCCCCGCGCCCGCATGCCCCACGATCAGCAACGCCAGCGCAAAACGGGCATTGCCATGCACAAACTGCGCATATTCCGCCAGACTGTCTGATCGGGGCACAAAGCTTGGCACACCCAGTGCATCCAGCATCTCGATGGGAAAGCCGCCTGCACGCACGCGGACATAGCCGCTGACGGTCATGACCAGCAGCAACGCATAAAGCGCCCAATGCGCGGCGCGCGCCAGTCGGGCTTGCAGCGCAGGCACACGCGCAGGCATCGGCGGTGCGGCAACGCGCAAGCGCCAGACCAGCCGCAGGACAACCAGCAGCAGGATAATCACGCCACCATTCTTGTGCAGTATAAACAGCAAATCCTGTGTCGGGCGGGCAAGCCCGTCTTGCAGCATGACCACGCCTATGGGGAACGTCGCAATCACCATCAGCGCGACGACCCAATGCAAAAAGCGTGTCATTGGCGCATAACGGGGCAGATGTTTCTGGCTGGCAATCATCACTAGACTTTCGAATGCGCGGAGTGTGTTAGATTGTAGCTTAGTGCGATCCAGAAAAAGGCAAGTATCGGATCGTCAGGCAATATGCTGTTCTTCAGAAATGATTTGACTTGGCGTGTCCAACGCTAAATCGGCGGGTATGGTCGAATTATCCTATGCCAAACCCGCAAGTCCCATATCGCGCGTGCGACTGCATGCGCTTGCGCTTTTGGTGTGTGCAGGCGCATTCGCGGTCGCAGGGGCTTATTTATTAGGGGTTTTTGCGGGGTTTGGCACGGCTGCTGCGCTGCTGTGTGCGGCGCTGACCGGCATTATCTGGGCCGCTGGCGCGATTGCCATCATGGCAGGTCTAAGGGCGGATTATTTCCCGCATGACAGGCTGGGCGGGGCAAATGTCATCACAATACTGCGAGCCGCCGGAATCGCGGCAATGGCGGGGCTGCTGGCGGCACCCAACGAACTGGCGCAGGGCATGGGCTGGGCGCTGGTCACGGTGGCGGGCGTTGTTCTTGCGCTGGATGCGGTCGATGGGTGGGCCGCGCGGCGCACAGGTCTGATGTCAAGGTTTGGCGCGCGGCTGGATGTGGAAACGGATGTGGCGTTCGCACTTGTGACAGCGGCGCTTGCTGTGGCCGCAGGCAAGGTTGGCATCTGGTTTCTGGTGCTTGGGCTGTTGCGACCTGCCTTTCTGGCGGCGACTTTTATCTGGCCTGTTTTGCGCGCGCCGCTGCCCCCCGCACAACGGCGCCGCATTGTCGCGGGCGCGCAGATGGGTGCGCAGGTCGCATTACTGGCGCCGGTGCTGGTGCCCCCTGCCTCGGCGGTGCTGGGCGGTGTTGTATTGATGGTGGTGCTGTGGTCCTTCACAATAGATATTCGCGCGCTGCTGGCGCGTCGTGGACAAACAGCGTGAATTACCTGCGCACAGCTCTGGCGCTTGGCCTTCTGTATCTGGTGTTGATCCAGCCAAACCACCCCGCTGCCATGACATGGGGCGCGCTTGGCCTCTTTCCGTTAGAATTGCCGGTGATTGTCGCGGCACTTGTTGCGATGGGCGCGGGCAGGGGCGGGCTTGTGTTGCGGGTTGTGCTGGTTGTGGCGATGGTGGTGATTGCGCTGCTGAAACTGGCGGATTTCGGCACATTCATCGCGTTTAACCGTGGCTTCAACCTTGTTGCTGATTACAACCTTTTGCCTGCGGCGTGGGACTTGGCGCGCGGCAGTATCGGGCTGGCGATGGCTGCACTCGCGCTGGGCGGGGCCGTGGCGCTGGTGGCCCTGCTGGCGCTTGCGCTGTGGTGGACAACAGGGGTGTTTTCCAGCCTGACGCCTGCTGCGCGCCCGCGCGCGATAGCCGCGCTGCTGTTGGTTCCGGCAACCGCAATCGCGGTGGCGGAAATTGGTCAGGCGCGGCGGGCATGGTTCCTGCCGCCTGCTGTGTCAAACGCAATTCCGGGGGCGGCCTTTACCGCGCGCGTCGGACTGGAACGTGTGGAACAAATTCGCACCACGCGCGCGGATCTGGCAAGGTTCAGGACCGCCGCGCAACAAGACAGTATGCGCGATGTAGCGCCATTGTTCGACAGGTTGGGCACGCGTGATTTTGTTCTGGTGTATGTCGAAAGCTATGGCCGGTCCAGTTTCGAGAACCCGCTTTATATTCCGACCCATACCGCGACCCTGCAAACTATTGAGGGGGATCTGGCCGCGCGTGGTCTGGCCATGCGGTCGGGCTGGGCGCGTGCCCCTATGGTTGGTGGCCAAAGCTGGCTTGCGCATGGCAGTGTCGCATCGGGCATGTGGCTGGACACGCAGGCGCGCTACCGTGCGCTGATTGCCAGCCCGCGCCGGACACTGTTTCACTATGCGCAGGATGCAGGCCGTCGCACGGTCGCCATTAAGCCCGCGCATGTGTTTCCATGGCCGGAAGGGGATTATTTCGGATTTGACGCGATCTATAATGCCGCCGATCTGGGCTATGAGGGGCAACCGTTCAACTGGGTGACCATGCCCGACCAGTTCACCCTGCACGCACTCGACCGGCTGGAGCGCAGCGATCCCGACCGCACGCCGCTTGTGGTGCAGGTGGCGCTGGTGTCGTCGCACGCACCTTGGGTGCCCATTCCCGAACTGGTGGATTGGGACGACATTGGCACCGGCACGATATTTGACCAATGGGCATTGTCCGGCGACCCGCCAGAAGTGGTCTGGCGCGACCATGACCGCGTGCGCGACCAATTCCGGCTGGCGGTGGATTACAGCCTGCAATCGGTCGGGGCATGGGCTGCACGCCATGCGGGTGACCCGCCGCTGATGGTTGTGCTTGGGGACCACGAACCCGCGCGTTTCGTGTCAGGGGTGGATGGGTTTGACGTGCCTGTCCATGTGATCGGCCCCGCCGATCTGGTGGACCGCTTCGCCGATCTGGACTGGACCGAAGGCATGATCCCCTCGCCCGCGACGCCGTCCATACGCATGGACGGCATGCGCGATGCCCTGCTTTCGCGCCTTGGCAGCGGGGCCACCCCATGACATGGGTTTTGCGGCTGCTGGCGTCGCTGGCGGCATTGAGCGCGGTAATCTGGCTTGTGGACCCCGCGACCCTTGGCCCGCATCTGCGCGGCGCCGACATGCGATGGATGGCGCTGGCCGTGGCGGTTCTGGGTGCGCAGGTGGTGGTGTCGGCGCTGCGCTGGCAGGTGACCGCGCAGGCCCTTGGCGTGCGCCTGCCCACCCTTTGGGCCATATGCGAATATCATTTGTCGGTGTTGGGCAACACAGTTTTGCCCGGCGGCGTTCTGGGTGATGTGGGGCGCGTGGCGCGGATGCGCGCCCATGGCGGCTGGCGGCTGGCCGTCGGATCGGTTGTTATCGAACGGCTTGCGGGGCAGGTGGCGCTGGCATGTGCCGCCATGTTGGGCGTGGGGTGGTGGGCGCTGACACAGCTGGGCGCTGCGGCGGTGCCGGTCATTTCATTGGGTGTGGCTGTGACAGTCGCGCTGGTATGGGGCGGGGTGCGCTTTCTGCCGGATGCGGTGCGCCGCGCGGTTTCGGCGGCGTGGTTTGCGCCGCAGTTTGCGCTGCGGCAGCTGGGCTATACTGCCGTGATCCTTTGCTGCAATCTCGGCGGTGTGTGGGCGGCGGCGCAGGCGGTGGGCGTGCAGCTTGGTCTTGGGGCGGCGTTGTTCGTCATTCCGCTGACTTTGCTTGCGATGTTGCTGCCTGTTTCTGTCAACGGGTGGGGTTTGCGCGAAGGGGCGGCGCTGCTGCTTTGGCCCCTTGTGGGGGTGGCCGGACCGCAGGCCGTGGCCGCCAGCATCAGCTTTGGTCTGGCTGCCCTTGGGGCCGCGATGCTTGCGATTGTTCCGTGGACGGTGCAGCTTGTCTTGCGGGACCGGCCCATGCCCGCGATGGCAAGCGACAGGAAATGACACTGAAACCTGCATTTATTCCACCGCACCTGCACGGTTGTCCCCACGGGGACACCCTTGCGGATGTCGTGCCAGAAGTTATCCGCGCTGGCGAAGGTCTGCTGGAATTCTGGTCGGCGCGTGACACATTGAACGTCGAAGAAAAGCGCGCGGGCGATTTTGTCAGCGCGGCAGATCTGCGCACCGAAGCCTTGTTGCGCGACGCGTTGTGCCATCCGGCCGATGACTGGCTGGGAGAGGAGACGCGCAGCACCAATCACACCCGTGCGCCCGCATCGCGCCAATGGATTGTCGATCCGCTGGACGGGACCACGAATTTTCTGCGCGGGATTGGCCATTGGGCGATTTCGGTTGCGTTGCAGGTGGACGGGGTGCGCGTTCTGGGGGTGGTGCATGATCCGGTGCGCAATGAGACCTTTTTTGCGCTGCGCGGGGCCGGTGCCTACCTGAATGGCGATGCCATTCGCGCAGCACAGACACAGCGCATGCAAGATGCCCTGTTCGGAACCGGCATACCCTTTGGGCAGATGGCGCATATCGATGACCACGCAGCCCAGATCGCGCGCCTGATGCCGCAATGTGCGGGGGTGCGCCGGATGGGGGCTGCGGCGCTTGATCTGGCCTATGTGGCCTGCGGGCGGCTGGACGGGTTCTGGGAACGGCGGTTGCAGCCATGGGACATTGCAGCAGGTCTTGTGCTGCTGCGCGAAGCGGGCCTTCGGGTTGAAGCGTTGGACAAGTCCGAACGCCCAGAAGACACCGGCACAGTGCTGACCGCCTGCGCGCCGTTGTTTGACCCGTTTGCCGCAGTCCTGCGCAATAGTGGCAAGTAGCGCTGCCTGTTTATCTGTCAGCAGACGCGGCCAATCAGGGTGCCGCCTGCGCGCGCCATGTCAGCCCCGCAGCCGCGCGTATATGTCGCCCGACCCCGCATCAGGTGCCAGTGCGCCCAGCCATGCCTGCATCGCCGCCAGATCGCGCCATGTCCCCCATTCGAAAGCGGCATTTTCACCGCGCACCACGTTGAATTCATACGCCCCCAGATCCGCGATCATGCTGATCGCGCGGTTGCTGACATCTGGCAGACCTGGCAGATATTCCACAGAAATCAACTGCACGGGGTGGGACAGGCCGGACAGAACCTCTGTCTCGAACCCTTCGACATCGATCTTGATGTAGCGCGGCAGCCCATGCTGCGCGATCATCCGGTCCAGCGATGTCATGGCCACATCTGCGCGGGCATCCCATTTCACATGCTCGAAACCGGGCATGGTGCGGGCTTCATCCGGCAGGCTGGCGCGCAGCGATGACACTGTCGGGTGACGCAATGACACCGACATTTCTGCGCGCATTTCTGACGGGCCAAGGGCCGCTTCCACAAGGACGATATCGCGCGGCAGGGTGTGGCGCAAGAAGCGCGCAAATGCGGGTTGCGGTTCAAATGCAACCACCCTTGCGCCGCAGCTGCGCATGGCCCGCGCGCGCGTGCCGACATGCGCCCCCACATCAAAGACCAGATCACCGCTGTTCAAAATTCCGTCATAAAGCTGTCTGGTCCGCCGCATCATCATAGGGTTGAAGTAAATCAACACCGACCGACACAGTCCCAATGCAACGCGCAAAGACATATTTACACCTGTTTTAATAGCACCAGACGCTTAGATAGCGCCTGTGCGCCGGTGTCCAAGCGCTGCGGGGAAAAACCTGTGTGACCTGCGGCACAGGCGATTTGCTGCCAACGGAAAAAGCCGCGTTGCACTTGTTTTTCACGCCATCGCCCTAGTTGACCATCAGCATGTTCAACTTTTCCTTTTGGTGGGTTTCGTGACGTTTCCTATTGCAATCCCTACGGCCATGACGGCGCCCGGCCTTGGCGTTGATCTTGGTGAACGGGTCGCGCGGCTGGTCTGCGATACCCGTCTTGGCCTGCCCGTGCTGATCGGCTGCGGTGCTGATATGACTATTGTCGCACCGGCCGAGACATTGCGGCAGGGCCGGTTTGCACAGCTTGCGGCGTTCGGGGTGCCACATCTGGTTTTGTCTGGCAGGCGGTTCGCCGCGCTATTGCCTGACACGCAACAGGCCACGCGAAGGGTGTGCACGCTGGCCCTGCCCGCCGCCACACCGTTGGATATGATGCGTCAGATTGCCGGTGGTGCGGATGTTGCGGCAAGCCTGCTGCCTGCTGGCACAGTGCAGGTGGACTGCCCCGACCCGCTGCCCGACGCTGCAATGTCACTGGCCAAGGCCGCCCAGCTTTTGCCCGCGATGCTGATGTGGCGTATTCCTGCGGCTGCACGCGACGCCTTGTTGCGTCAGGGGCTGGGGTATCTGCCCGCGCGCGATGTGCTGGATGAGCTGTCCAGCGAACGCGGTTTCGGCGCAGTCAGTTCGGCGGCCTTGCCGATGGTGTGCTCGGCTGCGGGCCGTGTGAAGGTGTTTCGCCCCGACAATGGCGGGGCTGAACATTATGCCATTACAGTGGGCACCATTGCGCCCGAACAGCCGGTTCTGGCGCGCTTGCATTCGGCGTGTTTCACAGGCGATGTGCTGGGCAGTCTGAAATGCGATTGCGGCCCCCAGTTGCAGGCAGCACTTGCCGCGATGGGGCAGGCGGGTGGCGGCGTGCTGATCTATCTTAATCAGGAAGGGCGCGGCATCGGGCTGGCCAACAAAATGCGCGCCTATGCCTTGCAGGATGCGGGCCTTGATACCGTACAGGCCAACCACCAGCTTGGTTTTGAAGATGACGAGCGTGATTTTCGCGTGGGGGCCACGGTTCTGTCCTCGTTGGGCATCAGGCGGGTGCGTTTGCTGACAAACAACCCCGCCAAGATGCGTATTCTTGCAAGCCATGGGATTGATGTTGTGGAACGCGTGCCGCTTCAGGTCGGGCAGACACAGCAAAACGCGCATTATCTGGCGACCAAAGCGCTGAAATCCGGGCATATCCTGTCATGACCGGCCCGCGCGCCTTATGGGTTGTGGCCCCGAACCGTGCAGAAATCAGGCCCGCCAGTGCAGGGCAGGGGGTCCGGCTGCGCAGCCTGTATTCGGGCATCAGCCGCGGGACCGAACGGCTGGTCTTGCGCGGGGCTGTGCCCGTGGGCGAACACACGCGCATGCGGGCCCCCCATCAGGAAGGGGATTTTCCCTATCCGGTCAAATACGGGTATTGCGTGGTCGCGGAAATAGCGCAGGGCGCGCAAGCGGGCCAGCCCGTCTTTGCGCTGTTCCCGCACCAGACATGGTTTTGCCTGCCGCAAGACGCATATACCCCCCTGCCTGATACCCTGCCGCCCCCGCGTGCGGTGCTGGCGGCAAATATGGAAACCGCGCTGAATATCATTTGGGACAGCGGGCTTTCGGCGGGTGACAAGGTCAGCGTCATCGGGGCGGGGGTGCTGGGCGCGCTGGTGGGCTACCTGTGCGCGCGTCATCCGGGATGCGAGGTGACCTTATGCGACATTGACCCCGCCCGCGCCGCATTGGCGCATGCGCTGGGGTGCGATTTTGCCGCGCCGCAGGATCTGCCGCAAGGGCAGGATGTTGTCATCAATACCAGCGCGTCCGCGAAGGGGCTGGTGCAGGCGCTGGATATTGCAGGCATGGGTGCCACAGTGGTCGAGGCCAGCTGGCATCGCGAAGATATGGTTGCGCTTCCCTTGGGGGCGGCGTTTCACAGCCAGCGCCTGCGGTTGGTCAGTTCGCAGGTGGGGGCCTTGCCGCCCGCGCGCGCGCCGCGCTGGAATTTTCGCCGCCGCATGGACAAGGCACTGGCGCTTTTGTGCGATGACCGGCTGGACGTGCTGATTTCAGGCGAAAGCGCCTTTGATGATCTGCCGGATGATTACCCCCGTATTCTGAATGCGCCGGACACGCTGTGTCACCGCATTCGCTATGACTGAACAGAAAGGACGCCCATGTTCGCCGTCGAAGTCAAAGATCATATCATGATTGCCCATTCGCTGCCCTCTCCCGTGTTTGGCCCAGCGCAAGGCATGCATGGCGCGACATTCACCGTGGATGCCGCATTTTTCACCGACGATCTGGACGTGCATGGTCTGGTGGTCGATATCGGTCTGGCCGTCGATGCGCTGGCTGAAACCCTGCAACCGCTGCGCTACAAGAACCTTGATGAAATTCCCGAATTCGCCGGAAAATTCACGACGACCGAATTCCTGTGCAAACACATCTTTGACCAGATGCGCGCCCATATCACTGCGGGCACGCTTAAGGATGCAGGCCGCGTGCGGCGGTTGCGGATTACGCTGCATGAAAGCCACATGGCCCGCGCCTGGTTCGAGGGAGAGGTGTAGACCATGGGTTTCGCGCCGCAATGGCTGGCCTTGCGTGAACCCGCCGACCGCGCGGCGCGTGACACGGCGTTGCTGGCCCGCGCGGCGCATCTTGCGGGACCGGCACCTGTCATCGTCGATCTGGGCGCGGGCACGGGGGCCAGTGTGCGTGCGCTGGGGGGGCATTTGCCGGATGCGGCGCGCTGGCGTCTGGTGGACAATGACGCAGCGTTGCTGGCGCTGGCGGTGGCGAACCACCCCAATGCGCAAGCCTGCCAGCTTGACTTGAACCACCTTTCGGATCTGCCGCTTGACGGGGCGACACTGGTGTCGGCCTCTGCGCTTCTGGATCTTTTATCCGAACGCTGGTTGCGCGCATTTGTGGATATTCTGGTCCGCCACCAGTTGCCGTTTTATGCGGTGCTGTCTTATGATGGTGTTATGCACTGGCAGCCCGAACTGCCTGATGATGCGGGTATCACGGCGGCATTCAACCGCGACCAATGCACAGACAAGGGGTTCGGCCCCGCACTCGGGGCGGCGTCGGGCCATATCGCGCGGACGCTTTTTGAACAAGCGGGCTATTACGTCATGTTGGCACAAACTCCGTGGGTGCTGACGCAACAGGACGCGCGGTTGCAGGCGGAACTTCTGGACGGGATTGCCGGCGCGGCCGCGCGTGCGGGGCATGGTGGCGCGCCCGCATGGAATGCTGCGCGTCAGCGGCTGGTGTCGCAGGGGCGCTGCACAGTCGGCCATCTGGATGTTCTGGCGGTGCCGACAGGTCGGGTGGCGCTGCTTGATGGTCATGGGTGCGGAAATGGATAAAGCCCTTGTCAGCGCCCGCGTGTGGCAGCGCATTCTGGACATACGCAATGGCACCGGCTGCCCCTGTTGCGGCGACTGGAGTGCTGCGGAACGTGCGGCCCTTGCCATATATGCGCCGCTTGCGCGCCGCGACCGGGGGCCTGTCACCATCGGCCAGATCGGCCAGTCGCTGGACGGGCGGGTGGCCACGGTTGCAGGCGATGCGCGCGACATATCGGGGCCGGACGGGTTGAAGCACCTGCACCGGCTGCGCGCCATTTCTGATGCGGTTGTCATCGGGGTGCGCACTGCGCTGCATGACAGCCCGCGCCTGACTGTGCGCCTGTGCGATGGCCACAATCCCGCGCGTGTGGTGATTGACCCGCGCGGGCGGTTGCCAAACGATGCGCAGATTTTCGCAGATGACGGCGCGCGGCGCATCGTGTTGCAGCACGGTGATACGGCCCGCCCCAAAGGGGTCGAGGTTGTTCGCCTTCCTGCGAGCGCCGAAGGCAGCATGTCACCGCGCCATATTCTGCGCGCCCTGAACGGCACAGGGCTGAACACAGTGCTGATCGAAGGCGGGGGTATTACCGTGTCGCGGTTTTTTCAGGCGGGTTTGCTGACGCGTTTGCATGTGGCGGTCGCGCCCTTGCTGATCGGGGGCGGGCCGCAGGGGTTTCACACCCTCAATCCGGTGGCGCAACTGTCCGACGCCACGCGCCCTGATACGCGGGTGTTCAATATCGGGTCCGATATCTTGTTCGATTGCGGTCTGGCATCGGCACAGGACATTGTTTCAGCGCCATGGCACGGGGTCGCACGGCAAATGCGCTGATGTGAATGGCCGCATATCAAGGCACCCGCCGGGGAATGAAAAACGCCAGCGCGGGGGGATGCGCTGGCGTTTGTTTTGTGAACAGGGGGGGCAGCCGCTACCAGCTGAAGTTGCGCCCTACAGACATGCGCAGGTCACGCCCGCGGCGCGGCTCGTTCGTGGCGAGCCCGCCGTCAAGAATGTTGCGGTATTGCTTGTCAAACACGTTGTTGACCGCCAGCTGCACCTCCAGTCCTGCAAGCGCACCCTGATCGGGGCGCCATGTGGCGTACAGGTCGTTCACGCCATAGCCCGGAAGATGGTCATAGGCACCGGGCGCGGGGCTGGCATTCCAGCGCTTTGACTTGCGCGCAAATGTGCCGCGCCAGCCATATTCCAGCGTCTGTTCAAACGCGCGTCCGCCCAGTTCCAGAACAAGTTCATCCGCAGGGGTAGAGGTAAGTTGCAGCCCTGTTGTCTGGTCGGTGCCCAGAATGCGGGAATAGGCGAATTTGCCGAACATGTTTCCGGCATCATAGCCCCCTTCCAGTTCAATCCCGCGAATATGGGCGCGCGCGATATTGGCATAGGTCGGGCCGGGGCCGGAAAAGCGTTCGATCTTGTCGCGAATGCGGTTTGAAAACACTGTCAGCTTCAAGTCCAGGTTGTCCCCGTCTGCAAGAACATTGCGCCCTGCATAGGAAAAGCCAAGATCCACGGTGCGCGCGCGTTCTGGCCGCAGGTCCAGCGAGACGGTTTTGCCCGCCCCTGTTGCCACGTCAAACACCTCGTCAATCGAGGGGGCGCGTTCCGTATGCGCCAAGGACCCGAACACCGCCCATTCCTCGTTGAACCTGTAATGCAGCGCGAGCGAGGCAACCTGTGCGGTATGGCTGCGCTGCCTGCCTCCCACCACATCACCCGATGGCGTAAGCGTAATCCTGTCAGCGCGCAGGCCCAGCACCGCGGTCAGCCGGTCATCCCAGATGAATTCGTTTTGCAAGAACACGCCATAGCGCCGGTCTTTGCCTTCCGGGTGGAAGGAAATCGCACCGGATTCGCGCTGCGCTGCACGCTTTTGCTGGGACGCGGTGACCCCGACTGTCAGGTAGTTTTCCCAGCCTTCGCCGGAAAAGGTAAAGCGGTTTTCCGCGCGCAATGCCAGTGTGCGGTATTGGTAAAACGCATCTTCGAACAGCGGGTTACCCGCAAGGAACGGATTGCCGGGAATGGCATTTTCCTGATCAATCAGCGTGCGCGAATAGGACAGCTGCACACGGCTGTCCAGCCACGGGGTGCCGCTGGCCGGATTGGTCCAGACCAGCGTTGCGGTGTCATCCTGCGCCTTGCGGTCGACAGTGCCGAAATCCGGAATATCGGCGACGGATGAATAATTCGCGCCATCCTCGTTACTGCGCCAGCGCGACAGCGACAGGCTTAGGGTTTGTTCGTTGCCGTCCCCAAAGCGGTAAGTGCCCTTCAGCAGCCCCGACGTTCCCGCCATGCCCGATCCGACAACCCGCGTGCCATCGCCTGACTTGTAATCCCCTTCGCGGCGATGGGTCAGCGCGGCCAGCACTTCGACGCTTTCGCCAAAGCGCTGGGCCAGTATGACAGACCCAAGCGTGCCGCCGCCATTGCTGTTTGCACCCGCTTTCACACGCAGCGCGGTTGTTTCGCCCATTTGCAGGAAATCGGCGGCGTCCTTGGTTTCGAACGCGACAACACCGCCCAACGCGCCAGACCCGTAAAGGGCAGATGACGCCGGACCACGCAGCACCTCGACGCGGCGATATAGTTCGGGTTCGCCAAAGAACTGGCCCACCTGATACAACTCGCCGTATTTTTCGACGCCGTCCACACTGATGATAATGCGGTTCTGGTCCGATGCGTCCCCGCCCACGCCGCGAATATTGTAGCGCTGGCCGGTCATGCGGTCGCCGCCCTGCACGGTGGCACCGGGAACTGTGCGCAACAAATCGCCCGGTGTGGCGGCCTGTTCGCGGTCGATGTCTTCCTGCTCTAGCGTGCTGACGGCTTGGGGGGTGTCAATCGCGGTGCGCGCGCGGCCAAAGCCCAGAATGACGCGGCCCAGAAACGACCCCGGCGCGGCGGTCGTATCCGCGCTGGTTTGCGCGTGCGCGGGCAGTGAAGCGCCAATCAGTGCCGGAACGGCAATAACGGTCAGCAGGCGCGCAGTGCGCCTTTTTGTGTTGTCCATCGGTATCCCCTTGGTGGTTTTCTGGCTGGCGATACCGCTGGCGTTCTGACAGGTTCGTTACTAATGCTTAGTAAAATAGTCAAGATTACTTAGGCGATTTCCGCAGCTTGTGGCAGAATAAATGCCTCTCCCGCGCGGGGCAGGCGGGAGACGCGCAAGGCGCAGCCATAGGCGCGCGATAAATTGGCATCTGTCAGCACATCGCCCACGCCGCCCTGCGCCAGAACCTGCCCGTCCAGCATCAGCGTTATGTCATCGGCAAACATGGCCGTCAGGTTCAGGTCATGCATGACAGCAACCACGCCACCGCCCGCGCGGGCAAATTCGCGTGCCAATGTCATGACCTGTAGCTGATGGCCAATATCCAGTGCCGCAACAGGTTCGTCCAGAAACAACCAGCGTGGCACACCGTCCACGACTGGTTGCCAGACTTGCAGCAACACGCGGGCCAGTTGCGCGCGCGCCTGTTCCCCGCCCGACAGTTCCTGAAAATACCGCCCGCCATAGCCTGCCAGCCCCACCCGTTCCAGCGCGCGGGTCGGCAACTGGGCGGCGTCGGGCCGCAGCGCGGTGGTCCCGACCAACCCCAGACGCACGACTTCATGCACAGTGAAGGGAAAGGCCAACTGGCTGGCCTGTGGCAGCACCGCGCGAATTTCTGCAAGCGCCCATGCCGGTATCTTGCGCGTGTCCTGCCCGTTCAGATGCACCGAACCGGAATGCGGCAGATCGCCGGTGACGGCGCGCAGAAGCGTGGTTTTCCCCGATCCGTTGGGGCCTACGATGACAGCCAGCCTGCCTGCCCTGGCGTGCAGCCGTGCATTGCGCAAAACGGGCTTTCCGCCAAGGGAGACATCAATATTTTTCGCGTCCAGCATGGCGGTCACATATCCACAATGCCGCGACGGCGCAGCAATATCCACAAAAACACCGGCCCGCCCAGAACGGCGGTGACAATACCGATCGGCAGTTCGGCAGGGGCAATGACAAGCCGCGCAATCATATCGGCCAGCAGCAACAGCCCCGCGCCCAGCAGTGCCGCAGCGGGCAGCAGGTAGCGATGGTCCGGTCCCATCGCCAAGCGCAGCAGATGCGGCACAACGATGCCGATAAACCCGATCCCGCCGGACACGGCCACGGCAGCGCCTGTGGCACCCGCAACGGTCAGGATGGCCATGTTCTTCATGCGCTGCACAGGAATGCCCATATGCGATGCCGCAGCTTCACCCAGCGCAAGCCCGTTCAGTGCGCGCGCCAGAACGGGCGCGGCAATCAGCGCCAGAACCATGATCGGTGCGGCAGCGGCCAGTTTGGCCCAGCTTGCGCCCGCCAGTGACCCCAGCCCCCAGAAGGTCAGGTCGCGCAATTGCTGGTCATCGGCAATATAGACCAGAATGCCCGTCAACGCGCCCGCCAGTGCCCCCAACGCGATGCCCGCAAGCAGCATGGTTGCAACCGATGTGCGCCCGCGCCGCGTGGACACGCGATACAGGATCAGCGTTGACGCCCAGCCCCCAAGGAATGCCGCCAGCGGCACCAGATGCATGCCAGCAACGGCCAGCACCGCAGGGGGCAGAAGCGCGCCCAGCACAATGGCCAGCACAGCGCCAAGCCCCGCGCCTGCGCCCACGCCCACGATGCCGGGATCTGCCAGCGGATTGCGGAACAGCCCTTGCATGACAGCGCCGGACACGGCCAGCGATGCGCCGACCAGAAGGCCCGTCAACAGCCGTGGCAGGCGGATGTCGAAGAGCACCACACGGTCGCGCAGACTCAGCGCCTCGCCCGATGCCAGTTGCCACAGGACATCCGGCAGGGACACGCCCGACGCCCCCACGCCCAGCGACAGGATGGACACGGCCACAACAAACACCGCAAGCGCGGTCATTGTGGCGCGTGCGCGCAAGGCGCGGTCGCCTGCGACCGCCATTGCAGGGGGGGCAGGGCGGCGGGGGCGGCGGCTGTTGAACGGCAGCGCGACCATACCCCTAGCCCCCCTGATGCGTCAGGTCAGGATAGATTGCCTTGTGCAGATCGCGCGCGGCCTGCGCTGTGCGCGGGCCAAAGCCCAGCAGGTAAATCCCGTCCATGCGGATGACCTGCCCGTTTTGCGCCGCAGGCGTCAGGCCAAGTGCGGGATGGCCGGTGATCTGCCCATTGCTCAGGGCGTGGTCGCCGTCGCGGTCCATCATCAGGATGACATCGGGGGCGGCGGCGGCAATCGCTTCGTCCGTCAGCAGGCGGTAGCCTGCGAAATCGTCAAAGGCATTGACGGCCCCTGCCATCTGGATCATCGCGCTTGCGCCGGTGTCGCGGCCTGCGGCGTTGATGCGGCCCCCTTGTGCGGACAGAACGAACATGACGCGCTGTGGCGTGCTGACCTGTGCGGTCTGTTCCGCCAGTGCCGCGAAATCGGCGCGCAGGGTTTCAACAAGTTGCGCGCCCGCGTCCTGCGCCTGCAAATGCTGTGCTACCTTTTCCACACGTTCCACCACAGCGTCCATGGTGGGGGTTTCGGTGATCTGGACAAAGGGCACATCGGCGGCCTGCATGATCTGGATGGTTTCCAGCGGTCCCGACCCTTCGGATGCAAGGATCAGGTCGGGGTCCAGCTGCAACAGCCCTTCGGGGGACAGGGCGCGCATATAGCCCACATCGGGCAGGTCATTGACGGCGGGCGGAAAACTGGCCGTGGTGTCGCGACCCACGAGCCGGTGTTCCTGCCCCAACGCATAGACAATTTCGGCCAAGCCCCCGCCCACGACAACCACGCGGTCCTGCGCGACAGCCGGGGTGGCCAGCATCAGGGTTACCAAGGCTGCACGGATCATGCCTTGTCCCCTTGCGCCAGCGGCAGCTTGTCCAGAAGCGCGCGAAAAGCCGTTGTGTCCGGTGCGCGTTTGCCGAATATCTGCGTGATCAGCGCGCCGTTTGCGTCAAATGCCTCGACCGAGTGGGCCATGCCGTGGCGTGTGGGTTTGGACACAAGCCAGACTTCGGCCACATGATCGGTGCGCAGATGCAGGTTAAAGCGCGGGTCCATAACATTGATCCATGGTCCCATCGGCTTGACCTGTTCAATGGTGCCACCGTGGATCTGGATGCAGCCCTGATTGCCCACAAAGATCATCAAGGGCACGGCATTCGTCGCCGCCATGTGCAGCAATTCAGTTACCGCAGTCGGTGCAAGGGGCTGCGCCCATTCTTCGCCCACAATGTGGTAGGCGCCAAGGCGGTTCATTTTCAGTCTGGAGGTGATGCGCAAAAACTGGTGCGTGTCGGTCATTGCGGCCCATTCCCGGCGCAACTCTTCCAGTTTGTCGGGGCGTGATTTCGCGCCCTCCACCGGGGCGCGCTGGGTCAACGCTACGCTGTCCGACTGGTCTGGCAGGCGCAGATCGGCCGCCAGCGTGTCAAACGCTGCGCGGTCTGACCCGTCGGTCAGAAAAACCTTATGAACCGCATCACCTGCTGCATCGAACACCTGCACCGATGGGCGTGGCCCGTCCAGAAGCGCAAATCCGTGGACCCAGTGGCGCGGGAACATGCGCAGATCAATTTCCGCGCCCAGCACCATGGATGCATGCGCGCCTGCGTGATAATCCTCATAGGTGCCCTTGCGTTCATGTACGACCGACTGGTTGCGCGTCAGTGCCATGACATCGCCCAGACGCTGGATTTCGGGCATCAGGCGGTCTAGCGCGGGGTCGATACGCACGACATTCGTGCCATCGACATGGGCGGCGACAAGTGCGGCTTCGGTCACACCAAGGCTGTCGGCCAGATCGCGGGCGCGGGTTTTTGGGTGGTCAAGGCGCGCCTGCCGTAAATCGGCGGGCGTGGGGTGGGACACAAGGTCAAGCGTCATGGAATTGCTCCTGTCAGTGCGCGTATTGTTTGGGTTTGGCGCGTGTCTGGCAGCAAGCTGGATGGCGCGAAACGGCAGCGCCGCTTCATTCTTGACAGTTTCACTAGGATAATGTTAGGCGCAGTTCAAGCGCAAATTCCGCGCAGCCAGCCAATGTGCCAGCCCTTTCCGATAACACCTATGTCATGAAAGGCCGCGATATGCGCGTTCTGCCTATTTTCCGTGCGTTTGTTGTATATGTGGTGGTGGCCCTGCCGGTGCAGGCGGCAGACCCCGCGCTGCATATCCGGCTGGATCAGGCCACCCAGTTGCAGCAGGACTGCCAGCTTGTGTTTGTGCTGGAAAACCGCATGGGCACGGGCATTGATGCCTTGCAGGCGGAAACCGTGCTGCTGAGTGCCGAAAACCGTGTCCTGCGGCTAAGCCTGCTGGATTTCCAATCCCTGCCCGAAGATGCGTTGCGGGTGCGCAGTTTCCAGTTTTCCGGCCTTGCATGTGACCAGATCGGGCGGGTGCTGTTCAATGCAGTTGGACCTTGCACGCCTTTGGGCGCGGGGGAATGCACTGCCGCGCTGCATGTGGGTAGCGAAACCGCGATCGAGGTGGTGAAATGACATTCACCACAGCCGAAATTATGGACAGCATTCTGGATTTTCTGGCGCTGGGCGGTCCGGTGGTCGCGGTGTTGCTGGCAATGTCGCTGGTAGCGCTGGCGCTGATATTGCTGAAGCTGTGGCAGTTCCGGCGCGCGGGTGTCGGCCATCATGCCGATATCATTGCGGCGCTTGACCTATGGGACAGGGGGGCGGTGCAGCCCGCCACGCAGCGCGCGGCACAAGGGCGCAACCATCTTGCGCCGCTGACAGTGCTGGCGCTGACCGCGGCAAATGCACAGGATGCGGCCCCTGACGCGCTGCGTGCCCGCCTGACGGGGCTGGCCGAAGCCGCGACATTGCGTCTGCAATCGGGGTTTCGCGCTTTGGACAGCATTGCACAGGTGGCGCCGCTTCTGGGGTTGTTCGGCACGGTGTTGGGCATGATCACCGCGTTCCAGTCCTTGCAGGACGCGGGCGCGGCGGTGGACCCTTCGGCCCTTGCGGGCGGGATCTGGGTGGCGCTTTTGACAACTGCGGTCGGGCTGGGCGTTGCCATGCCAACCGCGCTGGTGCTGACATGGTTTGAATCGCGCGTCATGCGCGAAGCGCAGCTGGCCATGCAGATCATTGATGTGTCGCTGTGTTCGGGTCTGGCGCAGGAGTGCCCGCTTGGGGTGCCCGCAAACCGCGCGGCTGTGGCACAACATGCCTGAACGGCGCGCCATAGCGATCCGTCGCAAGCGGTTGTCGATGACATCGCTGATTGACGTGATCTTCCTGCTGCTGCTGTTTTTCATGCTCAGCTCCACTTTTGCGCGTCAGGGGGAACTGCCGCTTGATCTGGCGATGGGCGGGGCTGACAGCGTGCCGGAAACCCCGCCGTTGTTTTTGCAGCTGCTGCCCGATGCGTTGCGCCTGAACAGTGTTGATGCCACGGTGGAAGACCTGCAAGCCGCCCTTGACGACCCCGAAGGCGGGCTGGTTCTGATTGCCATGGCCGACGGCGTGGAGGCGCAGGGTCTGGCGGATATCCTGCATCTGGTCCAACGCCGGAACGGCTGGCGGATCGGGGTGATCGGGGCGGGCGGATCATGACACGGCGCGGGATGACCCTTGTGCCGCGCGCGCGGCCGGAACCGAATATAGCCCTGATCAACATCGTGTTTCTGATGCTGGTGTTTTTCCTGATCGCGGGCAGTCTGGCCCCGCGCCCGGACCCTGACATAACGCTTATCAACCTGTCGGAAATTGAGACCGAGCCGCCACGCGATGCGCTGTTGCTGCTGGCGGATGGCGGCTTGCGGCTGAACGGGGCGGATGTGGCGCTGGCAGAGGCGGTGGCCCATTTTGCCGATGAACATGATGTACGCCTGCTGCCTGATCGTGCGGCGCCTGCGGCCAGACTGATTGAAACCGCGCAGGCGTTGCGCGCAGGCGGGGCGCAGAAACTGGTGATCGTCACGCAAGAGGGGGTGAAATGACCGCAGCAGCCGTGTTCCGGGCCTGCCCAAGGGTGAATGGCTGTCCTTTTGTGACCACGCGGCATTTGCGCGCGCTGGACCTGCGCCCGAAGGCGCGCACCATCGCGCTGGCGCTGGTTGTGTCCACGGCCCTGCATCTGGGTGCTGTGGCGGCATTGGGGCCGCAAGGCGCAGTCGTCATGACCGAAGGCGGGGGGGACGCGGCCCCCGCAGCGCTTGGCACGAGTTTTGAGGATTTTGCCATGGGCAGCACGCAACCCGCGCCCATGACCGAGGCCCAGCCCCCCGATGCTGCGGAACCGCCGCCCGTCCCACAGCAAACGGCACTGGCCCCGCCTGTTGCGGCGGCAGTCCCTGATTCCGCGCGCCCGCCCGAGCAGGCAATGCAGCCCGTGATGGACGCGCCCGCACCCGAAGATGCGGTTTTGCCGCAGATGGCCGAGCCGGTCGCACCGCAGCAGCCTATGGCCCCGTCCCCGACGGAAACCACGCCCCATCAGCAGGCCGAGGCGATGGAGGCCAGCCGCCCCGACCCTGTCGCGCCCACCGAGACCCCGCATGAGGCGATAAGCCCCGATGCGACAAGCCCAGACACGAGCCCCCGCCCGCCCGCGCGCCCGTCTGAACTGGCCGCACCGCCCCCGCCGCCGCGCCCCGCGCCGCAGCAAACCGCCGCCGCCCCTGCCAGTCCGCCCGGGAATGCGCAGCAAAACGCACAACGCGGATCGCAACAAGGCACGGACGGGCAGGCGGCACACACGACCGACGCGCGCCCGGCCACCACGCAGGCGGGCAATGCGGCGGCGTCCAATTATCCCGGTGAAGTGATGCGCCGCATCCAGCGGGTGCGTCAGGCGCGAAGCCCCGCGCGCGGGCGCGTCATCGTTGCGTTTGGCATTGCGGCTGATGGCAGCTTGGCGTCGGCCAGTGTTGCGCGCACATCGGGCAGCGCGGCACTGGATCAGGTGGCGCTGGACCATATCCGCCGCGCCGGACCGTTCCCCGCGCCGCCCGCAGGGGCGCAGCGGCAATTCAGTTTTGAATTCGTGGGGCGGTGAGGGCGCGCGCATATGCCGTGACAGGGCTGTTTTTGAAAGGGGGGTTGGGGGCTGCTGCCCCGACCCCCGCCTCAAGGGGGCATCCCGCCCCCTTGAGAAACCCTGCTCAGGGGATATTTAGACCAGAATGAAAGAGTAGTGTTCCGTGCTTTGGGCGATAGTGCCGCTGATTGCGCCATGGCACTGCGGGACTGACAGGTGGTTTTCCCTGTTCACACATCAATGTGCCGGGGCGCGTGCATATTTTGCGAGACGCATCAGCGCGCTGCATTGCCTGACATCAGATCGGGCAGGAACAGCACGAGCGCCGGAAAGGCCACAATCAGCGCGATGACCACGAAATCCGCAAGGATAAAGGGCAGCACGCCGCGAAACACCTCTGTCACTGTGACATATTTGCTGGCCACGTTCTTGATGACAAACACGTTCATCCCCACAGGGGGCGTTATCATGCCGACCTCCAGCAGCTTGACGACCAGAACCCCGAACCACACAAGGCTAAGCCCTTGGGCGTCAATCAGGGGCAGGAAAATGGGCAGGGTGACCAGCATTGCCCCGAAGGGTTCCATGAAGGTGCCAAGGATCAGGTAGATGATGATGATCACCAGCAGGACCGTCACATAGGTCATGCCCGACCCTGCCACAAAGGATGAAATCAGGTTCGACACGCCCGACAGGCCCAGAAAGCGGGTGAACATGGTGGCACCAATGCCGATGATCAGCAGCGAACTGGTGGTGATGACCGTTTCAGTGACGGAATCCGTGAACGCCTTGCGTGTCAGGCGCCCCATGGATGCGGCAAGGATGATGGTTCCCAGCGCGCCGACTGCGCCTGCCTGTGTGGCCGTGAACAGGCCCGAGAACAGCCCGCCGAATATCAGTCCGATCAAGGCCAGAATCGGCGCAACCTGTGCCAGCGAGCGCCACAGATCCGCGCGTTCAACATGTGCCTGCCGTGGAATGATGTCGGGGCGCAGCCACGCGATGATCAGCACGACCACGCAATAGGAAATCGCGGTCAGCAGCCCGATGGCGATGCCGCCAAGAAACACTTCGATGATCGAGGTTTCGGCGATCACGCCATAGATGATCATCAGGATCGAGGGCGGGATAAGCGCGCCGATTGTGCCGCCGGCGGCAATACAACCCGATGCGATGGACGGGCGGTAGCCTGCCTTGACCATTTCAGGAATGGCAATGCGCCCCATTGCGGCCGCGCAGGCCAGTGATGATCCCGACACGGCGGCAAAGCCCGAACAGGCGAAAACCGAAGAGATGGCCAGCCCGCCGGGTAATCTGGCAAGCAGGGCCTTGGCGGCCTCGAACAGGCCGCCGGTCAGACCGGTATGATAGGCGATGAAACCCATCAGCAGGAACATGGGAACCGCACTCATGGTCCATTTGGCCGCAAAGGAATAGGGCGTGTTCGACAAGATGCCCATGGCGGGGTTCCAGCCGATCATGGCCCAGATGCCGCCGAAGGACACGATGATCAATGCCAGTGCAACGGGCAGGCGCAGCACCAGCAACCCCATCAGGATGGCAACACCCCAAAGACCGATTTCGACGCTCATGCTTCATCGCTTTCTGTGGTGGTGCGCAGGGTATGGCGAATGCTGAGAGACAAGATTGCCAGCGCCATCAGCACACAGGCCAGCGTCGCAAGGGCAAAGCCCGCAGGCACAATGAAATAGGAATGCCAGACCGGCATCTGAAACCGAACCAGTTCGACATATGAACCTGAGTTCGCTTCGCGCAGCGCTTTGATCCAGTTGGCATAGGTCATGACGGCATAGACGCCCGCGGCGATAATATAGATCACGAAATCGGACACCATCCGCACTGGGCGCGACATTGCGAATTCAAGCAACTCGACCGCGATCATCTGGTTGCGCAATGTCAGCCAGCCCAGCGGCAGGAAGGCCACGGCAACCATGTAGTAGCGTGCCACGATTTCAGGTGTGGTGTTCATGGACAGGCGAAACACGTTCAGCAGCACGACATCAACACTGACATGCACCATCATCAGCACCACAGCGGCTGCCCCTATCAAGGACATACCCCGACACAGGCCCACGGCCAGTTTGATCAGAAAAATCATATCAGGCACCCCGAAAATCCCTTCGGCCGCATTGGGCCGAAGGGGAACGTATCATACGCGATTATCACAAACCGTAGGTGGACAGATCGACATTCTCCCAGATTTCATCCATCGCACGGGCGGCCAGTGCTTCGGGATCATCGCCAAGTTCCTCGACGATTGCGGTCCATTTTTCGACGAGTTCCGCGAAATCTGCGGCCAGCGGATCGGCGCTGATGCGCGCTTCGGCGTCGGCGGCAGAAAATGCGTTCGAAGCTTCCAGCAGGGACTCATCGGGTGTGATGACTTCGATTCCTGCATCTGCAACGGCATTGCGGGCGGCTTCAGGCAGCTGGAACCCCCAGCGGTCAGTTAGGGTCGGGTTGGCGCGGTTGGCTGCACGCACGAAGGTTGCGCGGTCTTCCTCGTTCATGGTGGACCATGTGGACTGGTTCACAGTGAAGTTCGATGTCACATGATATGTCCCCAGCGGAACGCTGGTTGTATAGCGTGCCACATCGACCAGACGGAAGGACAGCATGTCAACGATGGACGCCATGGAGCCGTCAATCGTGCCTTGGTTCATGCCCTCAAACTGTTCGCCGACAGGCATGTTCACAGGCGTTGCGCCAAAATGCTCTGCCCAACGCGAGAAGGGTGCGCCGCCAGACCGCAGGCGCAGGCCCTGCAGGTCTTCAGCGGTGCGCACGGGCGATGTTGTGATCAGAACATAGGGGTCGGACGCGCCTGCACCCAGAAACACCATGCCTTCGCTGCTGAATTCCTGCTGGCAGGGTTCACAATTCACCACGAATTCCGTCATTGCCAGCGCCATCGCGTGCGAAACACGACCGATCAGGGCCATGTCGCCTGCAACATTGGTGCGCGGGAAATCTGCGGGAAAGAACAGCGGCAACAGGTTGCCGACATTGATCAGTTCTGATTGCAGCGCGTCGGGAACCTGCGTCAGCGATACCACTTCGGGGCCGATCAGTGTCAGGCTCATGCTGCCGCCGCTTTCTTCTTCAAGATAGGTGGCGAATTTTTCATACATATATGTCGAGGGGTGCGCTTGCGACGCGCCTGCGGCACCGCGCAGGTTCTGTGCTTGCGCACCACTTGTGGCGGCAACGGCAAAAGCTGCGCCCATCATCAGTGTTCTTGTCAGTTTCATGGTGTTTATCCTCCCAGGTGTTAATCTTAAATATTGTCCCTCAGGCTTGGCGCGGTTGGTCTGCGCACGTCTCCTCCGTTGGGGCAATTCCGCAATATTTCCGCAGCAAGCGGTTCAGATCCTGCTGTTCGGTTTTGGTCAGCCCGCCGCTTTCATGGGGGGCATTGGCGCTGTACATTGCGCGCGCCTTTTCCAATGCCACCAGTCCCGCAGGCCGGACTGACAGCATGACCGTGCGCCGGTTTTTCGGGGGAATGGTGCGAATAACAAGGCCGCGATCTTCGAACCCGCGTATCAGGCGGGTCATTGCTGCGGCCTTGATATACAGCGCGCGGGCAAGCTGGCCCTGTCTTACGCCGGGGGTTCGGGCGATGACCTGAAGTATTGTGAATTCTGCCGCACTCAGGCAGATGGCGCCTTCGCTTTGGTCCAGTGTTTCACGCACTTGCAGCCATGCCATGCGCAGCAGGAAACCCGTGTTGTGCCGCAGTCCGCCGAAGTTCAGCCCGTCTTCAGGGTCCGTCAGTGGCGGAGAATCATTGAGCTGCGCTGTCGCCCCTCGTGCGTTTTCCGGCATGACAAATTCCCCCTCTGAAAGAAATGTTATGCGATTAACTGTTCCAGATCAAACAGTTTCTTCTGGTGCTTTTTGTGTGATCCGGCGCGCGTTCATGCCGTGATGATTTTATCATGATCGCCGAACAGGTCCGCAATGCGTTGGGCGTGGCTGTCGCGCATTGCGCGTTGGTTCAGGCTGCCTTTTTCAGTGATTTCGCCCTTGTCGAAACTGGGCGTTGTATCCACCACCAAGGCCCTGCGCACACGGCTGGCGGAACCGGTGGCAAGTTTTGCAGCCTTTGCCAGACGGTCTTGCAGCAGCGCGGTCAGGTCTTCGTCCGGCATCGATCTGGCGTTGCTTGACAGCAGCAGCAATGCGCCCAGTTCGGGCTGGTTTTCCCCCACGATCACCGCATCGCGAATCAGCCCTCCCATGGCATCGACCAGTGCCGCCCGTACGGCCCCCACAGACACCCATGTGCCTGTCGACAGCTTGAAGTTTTCCGCCACGCGCCCGTCGAAATAAAAGCCCTTGGCCAGATCCTGCGGATCGGCGGGGCGCAGCGCATCGCCCAGACAGTAGAATCCTTCGTCGTCGAACGCATCGGCGGTGCGGGCAGGGTCGCCAAAATACCCTGGTGTGATGGTCGGCCCTTTCAGGCGCGCTTCCAGCTTGTCGCCCGATGGCACCAGTTTCAGTGTCAGCCCGCGCGACGGAACGCCCAGATTGCCCGCCTTGTCCTGAACATGGGTGCAGGCCAGCGCGAAGGGGGCGGTTTCGGTTGCTCCCAGCCCCGTGGCCAGCAGCACATCGCGCCCCGTCACCTTGCGCCCCAGCGCGGACAGGCGGTCCCATGTGTGTTGCGCCATGCCTGCGCCCGCATAGAACAACATGCCCAGTTTCGCATAGAATTTCTGTGCCAGCGCGTTGTCCTGTTCCAGCGCATCAATCAACATGTCATAGCCGACAGGCACGTTGAAATACCATGTGCAGGACACGTCTTGCAGGTTGCGCAGGGTTTCGTCGAATTTGCCGGGAACAGGGCGCCCGTCGTCAATATAGTAGCTGCCGCCATTGGTCAGGACCAGATAATTGACCTTGTTTCCCGCAGCGGTATGGTTCCACGGTGCCCAGTCCAGCACAACGGGCGGTTCCCATGTCACAAAGCGGTAGCAATCGCGCATCATCGTGGCCATGGCGCAGATCATGCGGTTGGTGTTTATCACGGCCTTCGGGCTGCCGGTGGACCCTGATGTAAACAGATATTTGACCACAGTTTCAGGGGTAAGTGTGGCGCGCGCGGTATCTGCCGCGGCCGGATCGGCTGTCAGCAACGTATCAAACGCGACCGCATCTGCACCGCCGTCACGCAGCGTGATGACCGTCCGGCCCGTGGCCGCGATTGCCGCAAGTGCGGGCGCGAACGCCGCGCCGTTGTCGGCGAATACCGCACCCGGTTGCAGCAGCGTGGCAATGTCGCGCAGCTTTCCATGGTCCTTGGACACCAGCGAATAGGCAGGGGACACGGGCGCATAGGGAATGCCCGCATAGGTGCAGGCAATGCCCAGCAGCGCGTGTTCCAGACTGTTTTCGGACAGCACCAGCAAGGGCCGGTCTGGCCCCAGCCCCAGACCCAGCAAGGCCGATCCGATGTGGCGTGCCATGGCGCGCGCCTGCGCATAGCTAATGCGCCGCCAGTCCCCGCCCCCGTCGCGGCGTGCCATCCATGTGGCGTCCGGTGTCGCATCGGCCCATTTGTCCAGATAATCGGCGACCAAGGGTAAATGGTCTGGCAGGGGGTCTGTCTGGCGCATCAGAATTGTGCCATCGGGGCGGTGTTCATAGTCAAACACGGGCGACCAGAAGCGGGCCTTGGCGGGGGGCTGGACGGTCATGGATTGGGTTCTCCGAATGGTGGCGTTGGGACGCGGATAGGGATTGTGGGCTGCGCAGTCTTTGCCGCCGTGTCAGTCATTTATGTCGGATTCATGCGTGGTGCGCAGCTTGCGCAGAAGCTGTAACAACTGTGCCTGTTCTTGCGGGTGAAGGGCTGACAGCAGCGGCTGTTCGCGGGCCTGCGCTTGCGACATGACAAGGTTGAATTGTTCGCAGCCCTGCGTCGTGGGCAGCAGCGCTTGCGAGCGTCTGTCCCCCGGCACGGCTTCGCGCCGGACCAGACCGCTGCCTTCCAGATCGTCAATGATGGCGACAATGCCGGAACGTTCTATGCCCAGCCGCCGTGCCACGTCACTTTGAGTAATATGCGGGCATTCCACGATAAGGGCCAGGATCGACATCGCACGCGGCGACATGCCAGCGCTTTCGACACCAAGGCGAAAATCATCGCGAAAAATCATATAGGCGCGCTTCAGGTTGTATCCGAAAAGCGATTCTATGCTGCGCTCTGTGGCGTCATCATGGACCGGGTCCTGGTCTGTAGGTGTTTGCATGTCATCTTCCGGCAAGTTCAGCGTGGGGCAATGCGTTCGCGGACAGGTAACGATTAGCAGGTTGATAGTTACCTTACAATACTGTTTACTATGTAACGTATTTCTGCGATACGAGAACTGACCAGACAGGAGAGAACGATGGACGGCACCACGCAAACGCTTGTGACATATGAGCTTCAGGGCGACATTGCCGTCATTGGGCTGAACCGCCCTGAAAAGCGCAATGCCATTTCGGACCGGCTGGTCGAGGCACTGCACGTTGTGGCAACCCGTGCCAGAGCAGAAGCCCGCGCTGCTGTCATTCACGGTGCTGGCGACCATTTCTGCGCCGGGCTTGATCTGGCCGAACACAAGGAAAAGCCCCTGTTCGAGGCGATTCAGGGGTCGCGGCGCTGGCATACGGTGTTTACCGAATTTGAACGTGGGGAAATCCCGTTCATCAGTGCGCTGCATGGCGCCGTGGTGGGCGGCGGGTTTGAACTGGCCGCCGCAACCCATATTCGCGTGGCCGATGAAAGCACGTTCTTTGGCCTGCCCGAAGGCCAGCGCGGCATTTTCGTGGGCGGCGGCGGGTCTGTGCGTGTGGGCCGCCTGATCGGGGCTGCGCGCATGACCGACATGATGCTGACAGGGCGCACCGTGTCCCCTGCCCAGATGGAGCAATGGGGCGGCGTGTCCTATGTCGTGCCCAAGGGGCGTGCGCTGGACACGGCCATGGACCTTGCGCGCGCGGCTGCATCCAACGCGCCAATGTCGAATTACGCGGTGCTGAATGCCCTGCCGCGTATTGCCGAAATGTCGGTCGAGGATGGCTTGTTCACCGAATCGATTGTGTCTGCGCTGACATCGGAAACACCCGAAGCAAAGCAACGCCTGCGTGATTTTCTGGAAAAGCGCACTGCCCGCCTGAAAGCCCCTGACGCGCAGTAAGCCCCCGCGCGTGCCTCCACCCTTCAAATTGCCTGCAAAGGATCAGCCCATGAACCTGGACGAGATCGTCGCAATCGACTTTCACACCCATGCAGAAGAACCCTGCAACTGCCACCGCGATGACGGATATAACGAATTTCAGCAAGGGATGGCTGCGTATTTCAAAAACCCGGCCGGGGCAGATGGAATGTTGCCCACCGTTCCGCAAACCGCCGCCTATTACCGCGAGCGCAAGATTGCCGCTGTGATTTTCGGGGTCGATGCAGAACGCGAAACCGGCTTTTACCGGCACACCAACGAAGAAATCGCGCAACATTGTGCGGAAAATTCCGACATTCTGATTCCCTTCGCGTCCATCGATCCGGCCAAGGGCAAGCTGGGCGCACGCGAAGCGCGCCGCCTTGTGCGCGATTTCGGGGTCAAGGGGTTCAAATTCCACCCGACCATGCAGGGGTTCTTCCCCAATGACCGCATGGCCTATCCCTTGTATGAAGCCATCGCCGAAGAAGGCGCGGTTATGTTGTTCCACACGGGGCAAACAGGGGTCGGGTCGGGCATGCGCGGGGGGATGGGCATGCGGCTGAAATATTCAAACCCCATGCATATCGATGATGTCGCGGTGGATTTCCCCGATACACAGATCGTTCTGGCGCACCCCTCCTTTCCCTGGACGGAAGAGGGGCTTTCCGTCGCGCAGCATAAACCCAATGTCTATATCGACATGTCGGGCTGGGCGCCGAAATATTTCCCGCCGATCTTCATCCATTACGCCAACACGCTGCTGAAACGCAAAATGCTGTTCGGGTCGGACTGGCCCGCGATCACACCGGACCGATGGTTAAGTGATTTTGCGGAACTCAACATCCGCGACGAAGTGCGCCCGCTGATCCTGAAGGAAAATGCCGCGCGCCTGCTGAAGCTGATGTAGCAAAAAGGGGCCTTCCGGCCCCTTTTATCCAGCGTTTTCCGGTCTTGGCGGCGCGGGAAAGACCCGCCCGTCGAAAATCTTGCGCGCGGTGCGCATGACGCCCGCGCGGGTCACCGCGCCATTGGCGTCTGTTTCGATCAGAACATCGGCGGCCCCTGTCGGGTGCTCAATGATGTAGCGGCCATCTTGCGGCCTGCGCGCCAAAGGATATGCCACACTTCCGGGGATGGTGCAGGCCGTCGCCACCGAGACAGCGGCAAAAACACCGATTGTCGCGTGGCACCGATGCGGGATGAAACTGCGGGTGGAAATCGCGCCACCTGCAACCGCTTCAGACACCAGCGTCATTTTCGGCACGGATTTGTCGCGCACATCGCCCAACTGCATCATCGGACCCACGGCCAGACGTATCGCCTCCAACCGCGATTTCAACGCATCATTGGTGTCCAGATCCTCGCGGCTTTCCTGTCCGGCTATCCCGAAATCAGTGGCGCGCAGCACCACAATCGGCATGCCGTTATCGATGCAGGTGACCTCCACCCCCTCCACCATATCCACGGCATTGCCCGTGGGCAGAAGTGCCCCGCACATCGACCCCGCAATGTTTTCAAACAGCAAGGGCAGGGCGGCATGACGGCCCGGCACCCCGTCTATGGCCGTGTCCCCCGCATAGCTGACCTTGCCCTGCGGCGTGCATACGCGCGCCAAAGCCACCTCGCCGGTGTTGCGCATGTGAATGCGCACCGTCGTTTCGCCATCCTGCGCACGAACCAACCCGCGCTCAATCGCGGCTGGTCCGACACCGGCCAGAATATTGCCGCACCCTTGGGCGTCCGACACAAGTGCCTGATCGACAAAAACCTGCAAGAACTGATAATCGACATCCGCATCGTCGCGACTTGGCGGCGACAGGATTGCCACTTTCGACACCAGCGGATCACCGCTGCCCATGCCGTCAATCTGGCGCGGATCGGGGCTACCCATGATGCGCAGCAACAGCGTATCGCGCGCGTCTGGGTCGTCCGGCAGGTTGCTGGCCAGAAAATACGCCCCTTTTGATGTGCCCCCCCGCATCCAAAGGCAGGGAATGCCCTGATCGTCGATCTCAGACATGAACGGCCCCTTCATCTTGCTGAAAATACTCTATGGGCGCATCGCCAAGGACGGGGGCAGACAGCCCCCCTAGCCTGCATCAGATGTATTTCAGGCCCTTCTCGGCCAGTCTTGCGCGCATGTTGTAAATATCCAGCCCCAATTCACCCGCCGCCAGCCTTTTGCGCTTGGCCTCTTCCGCGTCCAGCCGTTCGGTGGCTTTGGCGGCCACTTTGGCGGCCTGCGCGTGGGGCACGACGACGACGCCATCATCATCGGCGATAATCACATCACCCGCCTGTACGGCCTGACCTGCGCAGACAATCGGCACATTCACCGACCCCAAGGTTTCCTTCACGGTGCCTTGTGCCGAAATGGCCTTGGACCAGACCGGAAAGCCCATCTCCTGCAAATCGGCCACATCGCGCACACCTGCATCGATGATCAGCCCGCGAGAGCCCCGCGCCATGGCGCTGGTGGCCAGCAGATCGCCGAAATAGCCATTGTCGCAGGGGCTGGTGGGGGAAAGAACCAGAATGTCACCGGGTTGCAACTGTTCAATGGCGACATGCAGCATCCAGTTGTCACCGGGGGGCGCGCTGATGGTCACGGCAGACCCCGCAATGCGTGCCCCGCGCCAGATGGGCCGCATATAGGCGGCAAGACAGCCCGTGCGCCCCTGCGCTTCGTGCACGGTGGCCACGCCTGCGCGGCCAAGCGTGTCAATAACAGCGCTGTCCGCGCGGGGAATACTCTGGACAACAACGGACATGGATCAGCCTTTCTGTGGCACAGGCGGGGTGCCATGGGTGTGGAATGTCTCGATGGTTTTCAACCCCCAGGCCTGCCCCTTCTTGCGGTCGGCCTCGGTCCAGCAGACGGGTTCCCAATCAGGTGCAAGGATCAGGCGCGCGCCCGCATTGGCCAGTTCCACGCGGTTTCCGGCGGGTTCCCAGACATACAGGAAAAACGTGCCCTGAATGGCGTGTTTGTGCGGGCCGGTTTCGATATGCACGCCGTTTTGCAGGAATATATCGGCGGCGCGCAAGATATCCTCGCGCTGGTCGGTGGCATAGGTGACATGATGCAGCCGCCCGCCCCCTTCGAAATATGGCCCGCCGCCATGTTCTTCGGTGCAGGCCAGATCATAGGTCTTGTTGTTGATGGTGAACCAGCACCCCCCGATGCGACCATTGTCCAGCTGGATGTATTCCGTCACCCTGCTGCCCAGACAGGTTTCCATGAAGTGGCGAAACTCACGCACATCGGCGGCCAGAAGGTTCAGGTGGTCAATCCGGCGCGGGGCCGCCCCCGTGAATGCACTGGCCATGTTCTTCAGCGCGGGTTTGTCGGCCGCGTCAGGTTCGGCGCGGCGGGTGTCGTAATATATCTCGAACACATGGCCGAACGGATCTTCAAAGCGGAAGGCGCGCCCATGGCTTTGATCGCCGTCAATCCAGCCATGCACCTTGTAGCCAGACGCCTTTATGATCGCCACTCGCCGTTCCAGCGCATCGGGGCTGCTGGCGCGATACCCGATATGGCCCACGCCAGTGATGGCAGCGCGTGTCAACTTCAGGCTGGCATATTCATAATCTTCCCATGCCCGCAGATAGGCGCTGTTTTCATCCTGTCCCGACAGTTTCAGCCCGTAGACGCGGGTAAAGAAATCAAGGCTTTCGTCAAACCTGTCGGTCAGCATTTCGACATGGCCCAGATGGGCAATATCGAAACTTTGGGTCGTGGATGTGGCCATGCGTCCCTCCGCTTTCAAAGTTCATCTACGGTGCGGGGGAATATGGACTGGAACCCTTCGGCATATTTGCAATCGCGCCCGCCTGACATGCCCCCCGAATTACGTTTGAAGTGATTGGCGCGCTGTTGGGCTACGCGGGTGTAATAGTCCCACAGATGGACCTGCCCGTTCATGTGCTCCATCGCCGCGCGCTTCTTGTCCCAGACGGGCGTGATGTCCAGAAACGTGTCCGGCTTCCAGCCCATCTGTTCGGTCTGGTGCGGTTCAAACAGGTATAGCTGGGGTGCGCCCAGAACCTTCTCGCCCGGATTGTGGCCCCATGCCTGCGCGATCATGCGGCATTCAAGGGCGATCTGGGTGGTATACATATGGTCGGTGTTATAGGGGTCATACTGGCTGTGGCACAGCATGAAGGCGGGCTGCACCTTGCGCAGCAGATCAACCAGTTTCATCTTGTCACTTTGGTCCAGATGCAGCGGGTAATCGCCCAGATCGAAGCATTCCAGATGATGCACGCCCAGCACGTCGGCTGCGGCTTCTGCCTCGGCACGACGAATGGCTTTGACCTCGTCCAGTGATTTGCCGTCCTTCCACAGCCGCGCGCTTTCGCCGCGTTCGCCAAATGACAGGCAGGCGACTGTCACCTGATAGCCCATCTCGGCATGCAGTGCGATTGCGCCCCCGCAGCGCCAGACAAAATCAGCAGCATGGGCAGAAATCACAAGCGCGGTTTTGGGCGCAGTCATGGCAGCCTCCGTATCAGGGTTGGGGGTCTGTGATCCCACGGGGGCGCGTGTTGTGCAATTTTGAAGCGTGTTCAGGGGTATAAGAAATTGCTATAGCGAATTTGCGGTGCTGGTGTCGTCAGGTAAGTGCGGGCGCGGTCAGGGACGGCCGGAAATGCCCGATGAACGGTGCATCAGGGGCAATCCTGCCCATGGCTGATTTGCGATCCTCATAGGCCACCGACATGGTATGCGCATTGGCGTGCAAAATGGTGTCAGGGTCCGCAATAAATGCCACATGACCGCGCCAGAACAACAAATCCCCGCGTTGCGGCGCGGCACCCGCGCCCAGCTTGGGGCCAAACGCAGTTGCCTGCATATCGCTGTCGGCGGGGCAGGGCAGGCCACAGGCATGCAGCGCCACCTGAACAAGGCCGGAACAATCTATGCCAGCGCTTGAATTCCCCCCCCACAGATAGGGCGTGCCCAACAAAAGTTCGGCGACACTGACAGGGTCGGTCGCAGGGCGATCAAGGGCGCATAAATGCTGCGCGGGTATCCAGCCCCCGCATTGGGCGCGCAGAAATTGCCCGTCTTGGCCGGTGACCAGAACCTGAGCATTCAGCGAAAGCGGACCCGTTTCCGCGCTTTTCAGGTCGGGGCGGGAATAAAGATGTGTGGCGCGCGTGCAAACGCGGTGCGTGACAGGATGGTCAGGCGTCAGCGCCGCGTCGCGCAGCCAGCCACAATACCCGTCTGCATGCATCTGCACGAAGCAATACCCGTCGCGCTGTTCAATCATGGTCAGCGCTGCGCCGCGCAGCACCTGCCTGTCGCGTGGCCCGTGGGCGTGGCGCAACAGGTCTGCCAGTGCCGCGCCCGCCCGCATGGGGGTGCCGGTGGTGAACTGGGGTGCATCCAGCGTGGGGCGCAAGACATCCAGTGCAACGCGCCCGCTGAACGGTGTCAGGCGTGGATCGCTCACAGGTCCAGCGCGGCTGGCAGGGCGTCAAACAAGGCGCGCGCGGCCTGACCAATGCCACCTTTGGGGCGTGCGGGTGCGGCACTTGGCTGGTAGCCATAGATATCGAAATGCACAAATCTTGGTGTATGCTCGACAAACCTGTGCAGGAACAGGGCCGCAGTGATGGCGCCTGCCATGCCGCCCGCAGGCGCATTGTCCAGATCGGCAATGCTTGGCTGGATCTTGGTTTCATAACCCGGATGCAGGGGCAGGGGCCAAACGGGATCGCGCACAGCATCACCCGACCGCAAGATCGCATCGCTTAGCGCGCGATCGCGGGTGAAATAGGGCGCAATATCGGGGCCGACTGCCACACGGGCGGCCCCTGTCAGTGTGGCCATGCACACCATCAGGTCCGGTGGTTCCTCATCTGCCAGCGCAAGCGCGTCTGCCAGCACCAGCCGCCCTTCGGCGTCAGTGTTGTTGATCTCCACGCTTAGGCCTTTGCGCGACACAATAACATCGCCGGGCCGCATGGCATTGCCGGACACCGAATTTTCCACCGCCGGAATGATCACACGCAACCGCACCGCCCAACCCTGTGCCATGATCATATGCGCAAGGCCCATGACGGTGGCCGCCCCGCCCATGTCCTTTTTCATCAACCCCATGGACGCGCCGGGTTTCAGGTTCAGCCCGCCCGTGTCAAAGCAAACCCCCTTGCCGACAAGCGTCAGTTGCGGGCCGGTCGTGCCCCAACGCATGTCCAGCAAGCGCGGGCTGCGGTCGGATGCGCGCCCGACGGTATGCACCAGCGGGAAATTGTGTTCCAGCAAGTCGTCGCCGCGAATTATCGAAAGTTCGGCCCCGAAAGTATTGGCCAGCCCGACAAACGCGGCCTCCAGTTCCGCCGGTCCCATATGGGACGCTGGCGTGGTGATAAGATCGCGGGTCAGCGCCTCGCCTGCGGCGATGGCCTCCAGCCGTGCGACATCCACGCCCTTTGGGGCGATCATGTCTGCCAGCGGGCGGGATGGCGGGGTGCGGAACCTGTCAAAACGGTAGCCCGCCAACAACCAGCCAAGCAGTTCTTCGTCAAGTGTGGACTGGGCCGACAGGTGTTCCAGATGGAATGTTGCGGCAGGCAATTTCGCGCGTGCGCCGCCAAGACAAAAGCGCGTGCGCTGGCGGTCGGTGTCAGACCCAAGGCCCACGGCCACCGCAGCAAGATTGCCGTCGGGGTCGGGGACAAGGGCGGTTGTGCCGGACGCCGCGTTGAACCCTGTTGCGTCCAGCCATGCGCGCATGCGACCGGGTTGCATTTCTGTCCAGCTTGCCAACTCGTCCTTGGTGACAAGATGCAAAGGAATTGTGCGCCCGTTCGGGACAGCAAAACGCATAGTGGGGGGGGCTGTGAATTCGGTCATGGTCGCTTTTCGGTCATTTGCGGATCAAGCGCGACACTAGATCAATTTCAGCACAAGGGGAAAGCCGGATTCGCGTGCACACGAAAGGGTGTGCGCTTTTTGTCTGGCAGTGCCGCTGGATGATTACCTTGGCGGCAATGCGGCTTGCAATCGTCACATTTGTAGCAATGGAAGTTCCCACAGATCCACAAACGACATATCCCCGACACGGGTGGCGCGATGCCACAGCGCGTGTGCAGCAGTTATGTTCTGATCCTGGCAAGCAGCGTCAAGCTGGGCAAGGATGGACGCCAGCGAAACCAACCCTATGGCTTCCGCCTGATCACAGGCGGCTTGCGCATGTTCCGGCACCTGATCAAAGCGGCTATCGGCAAGGGCGGCTTCGGTCAGACGCAGGTGGGCCATCAGATCCTCAATGGCGGTAATGATGGCCATTTCCGCCCGTGCCGCACCCATATGCCGGAACATCGCCGCGATGTGATTTGAATCGACGGCTACGGATTCGCGCTGTCGTAGGTGAACAACTGTCCCCATTCTTGCCCCTTTGCCGTTTCAGGTTTCCATGCGGAACCACACGCAGAAAGCACTTCGTCGGTCCGTGTCGTGCCAAATTATAAGGGCTACAGCCTAATAAAAGAATGTAGCAAGAATAAGGCAAGCCGTTTCAGACCGCGTCCGTGCAGGGGCAAAAACACTTGATTTGTGTCATTCCGGCATCGCCGAAGAGTGGTGTTCAATGATTTTCCACCCCGTATCATCCCAACGATAGATGAACGTGTAGCGACACATTACCTTGGTTTCGACGCCATCTCTTGTCATGGTTACTTCATAGACGCCGGAGTTTACCGACAACCCGTCAAACAGGCGAATGTTCTGGTCAACGGCCTTGGCCCGCGACTTGAACCGCAGAAACACATCGAAATAATCGCGGATTGCGGCGGGTGTTTTGCGCACTTCGTTGGAGACTGTCGGCAACAATATGGCATCGCTTGCGTAAAGGGCAGCAACGGTTTCCGGATCGCGCGTTTGCAGGGCTGCGTCCCAGCTTTCCAATAGTCCGGCAATTTCCGCTACGTCATGTTGCTTGGCGATTGTCATATTGTGCTTTCCCCTTAAATTTGCTTTTGTTCTGAACTCTAGGTGTGGTGCCGACTTTGTGACAAGCAACCATAAATTAGGTTCGTCCATCGGGCAAGTCAGGGCATTCTTGCGATGACAAACGCGTTACATTCGCAACAGGGTCCGGTTTGCCCAATATGTGGCCGGCCCATCCCTGCGCATGTGCTGCAAAGCCTGCATCATCTGGTGCCGAAATTGCGCGGGGGCAAGGGCGGGCCGGTTGTGTTGCTGCACCATATTTGCCACCGTGAAATTCACGCGACATTGTCTGAAAGCGACCTTGCAAGACACTACAATACGGTCGCGGCATTGCGCGCACATCCCAGACTGGCAAAGTTCGCCGCATGGGTCGCGAACCGCCCGCCCGAATTCATGTCCAGGGTGCCCGGCGGCAGACGCGGGCCGCGCCGGTAACCCGCTGTTAAAGTGGATCTGTCATCTTATGGCCGTTGGGGAACAGCGGGGGGCGATGAATATGGCCTGTCGCGGTGTAATTCAGGGGTGCCAAGTGATGCGACGAACAGAACCTTTATCGGTGCGTCAGGCACGGGTGGGCATAATGGCCAACCCTGCCGTAATCCGGCTGCCTGTCCATCTTCCGCGCGATGTGTGGACGCGGTGGCCTGACATGCGATCACGGCGTCGCTATCATGGTGCGCGCGCGAAAGATGCGGCGCCCGGGTTCGGCGATCCGGTTCTGGATGGCCTGCTGCTGGGTGATTTTGCGCGCGATTTGCGCGCGGGCAAGTGCGATGGCCAGACACGAACAGGGATGTTCGGGGGCGGCATGGCTGTTCTAGGGCGCGCGCGACGGTTTGCGGTGATTTGTGGTATCGTCGTGATTGCAGCGGCACTAAGCGTTGCCCTGCTGCGGTAAATGCGTGGGGCTTTGTCGCCAACACTCAGGCAAGCCGCAGGCGATGTGCGAAATTGAACATGACAGGTTCACAAAACCGCAGTTGTAAACGGCCATTCGCAGAACGATCTTCAAGCTAACAAAAAGCAACGCATTGATCGGAGTTTGCAATGTCTATCCGCCCCACAGTTGAAACCCGCAAGGCCGTGCCAACGATGGAAGGCGCAGGCGTTCATCTGCACCGCGCTTTCGGCTTTCAGGACCCGAGCGAGCTGGACCCGTTCCTGCTGTTTGATGATTTTCGCAACGAAGTGCCGGAACATTACCTGCGCGGGTTTCCATGGCACCCACACCGCGGCATTGAAACCATCACATATGTTCTGACCGGCGAGGTGGAGCATGGCGACAGTTTGGGCAACCGCGGCACACTTGGCGCAGGCGATGTTCAGTGGATGACCGCAGGATCCGGGATCATGCATCAGGAAATGCCGCGCGGGAACGCCAAGGGGCAGATGCACGGCTTCCAGCTATGGGCGAACCTGCCCGGCAGCCTGAAAATGACCGCGCCGCGCTATCAGGATGTGAACGCGAAGGAAATTCCGGAAGTGATTGATGATGACGGAACACGCGTCCGTGTCGTCGTCGGTGATTTCTGGGGCAAGCGCGGTCCCGTTGACGGCATTGCGGCAGACCCGCAATATCTGGATATATCCGTGCCGCCGGGGGTGCGCAAAACCTTCAAGGTTGACACATATCGTCGGGCGTTTGCCTATGTGTTCGCGGGGTCCGGCGCGTTTGCGGATGCATCGCAGCCCACAGGCGTGCTGCTGGAAAAAGAAGTCATGGGTGAAGAAGTCAACATTCGCGACATGTCCGGCGACCGAACGCTGATCCGTTTTGGCACGGGTGAAGAAGTGACCGTGCAGGCGGGCGAGGAAGGCGTGCGCTTCTTGTTGGTGTCGGGCGCGCCGTTGCAGGAACCTGTTGCATGGCACGGGCCGATCGTCATGAACACCCGCGAAGAAATCCAGCAGGCCATCCGTGACCTGCGTAACGGCACATTCATTCGGCCAGCGCATTGATCCCCCCTGTTCCGGGCATGGGCTTGTGACTATACTTCCGGTCACATCATGCAGGAGGATGTCGTGACACGCGCAATCATCAAATTGACCGGCACAGACCCTGCAACGTTTTTGCAGGGTCTTGTCACCAATGACATCCGGCGGCTTGGGCCGCAGGCCCCGCTATATGCCGCGCTTCTGACGCCGCAGGGCAAGTATCTGGCGGATTTTTTCATTGTGTCGTGGGGGGATGATATTTTGATTGATGTCGCAGCCCCGCTTGCGGATGATCTTTTCAAACGCCTGAGCATGTATAAACTGCGATCCCCTGTCACGCTGGAGCACGTTGATATCCCGGTCAGTCGCGGCACAGGAACCGCGCCGGAAGGGGCCATGCCCGACCCGCGCCACCCTGCGCTGGGGTGGCGGCTTTACGGGACGGCCCTGCCGGATGACGGGACGGATTGGGATGCCCTGCGCGTGGCACATTGCGTGCCCGAATCCCTGATCGAGCTGGTGCCCGGCGAAACCTTCGTGCTGGAGGCCGGATTGCCGCGCCTGAATGGCGTCGATTTTCGCAAAGGGTGCTATGTCGGGCAGGAAGTCACGGCGCGCATGCATCACAAGACCGACCTGCGCAAAGGCTTCGTGACAGTGTCCATTAGCGGTTCCGCGCCCGTGGGCACCGAAATTATGGCAGGCGCGAAGGTTGCAGGACAGCTTTTCACCCAAAGCGGCGGCCGCGCGATTGCCTTTTTGCGGTTTGACCGTGCACAACCGGCCATGCAGGCGGATAGCGCGGTGATTGATTGGTATCAGGCGGCCAGCTGACTTGATCGTGAATGCGCAGGCATGATAGCGGTATCATGTCGGGGCAGTGAAAGATCAATAGTGATGGGCCGCATATTCAACTCTCCTTTTGCGGGGCCGGTTCTGGCCTTGGTCGCTTATGCCTTGTTTTCGGCGCATGATGTGCTGGTGAAATCGCTTGGCGGCAGCTACAGCCCTGTCCAGATCGTGTTCTTCAGCGTTTTGCTTAGTCTGCCATTGGCGTTTTTGATGCTGATGCGCGACAAGACAGACGGCAACCTGCTGCCGCGCCGTCCGGGTTGGGTTGCCTTGCGCACGGCTGCGGCGGTGTGGACAGGGGTAAGCGTGTTCTACGCGTTCACTGTGCTGCCCATGACGCTGGTTTACGCCATCTTGTTTGCCACACCGCTGCTGATCACGCTTCTGGCTGTGCCGATGCTGGGCGAAAAGGTGGGCTGGCGGCGCAGCGGTGCGGTTCTGGTCGGGCTGCTGGGGGTTTTGATTGTGCTGCGGCCGGGGCAGGGGGACGGAATATCCCTTGGGCATCTGGCGGCATTGCTGGGGGCACTTGGGGGCGCTGTTTCCGCGATTATTGTGCGCAAGATCGGCCGCGAGGAACGCAATGTCGTTTTGCTGGTCTATCCGCTTATGGCCAATCTGGGGGTTATGGGCATTGCCTTGCCGTTCGTATATCAGCCCATGCCGCTGGCGGATCTGGGGGCATGGGCTGCGATGGCCGCCATGGCGTTTGTTGCCAGCCTGTGTGTGATTTGGGCCTATAAATTGTCGTCTGCTATTCAGGTTGCGCCAATGCAGTATTCCCAGATCATCTGGGCGGCATTATTCGGCGCATTGTTCTTCGGCGAAGTGCCGGACATATTCACTGTGCTGGGTGCCGTGGTCATCATTGCAAGTGGCGTCTATATTGTGCTGCGCGAAGATTCCGCCAAGGTGTCGGAAAACCGGCCGGTTCTGGAAACCCGCACGCGGACCGAAACCGGCACCTTCCCGCGCGCCAGCCAGCTGGGCCGGTTTGACGAACATGACGACGACGACCCCGACAAGTTGAAGTGAAGCGGTCGCGGCACAAGTGCAACGCCCGCGACACCTTGCTGAACATGTGTGCTTCTGCACTGGCCTCGGGGGGGGCGGGGCGCTATGACATGCGCTGAATATTGCCGAAGGACGACCCAGCATGAAAACTGCTATCCAACCGCAACCCGGTATACTTGACATCGCGCTTTATCAGGGCGGGACCTCCAAGATCATCGGACGTGATGATGCCGTGAAATTGTCGTCAAACGAGAACCCGTTCGGGGCAGGGGATATGGCGCGGCAGGCTTATCTGCGCGCAGGCCATGACCTGCATCGCTATCCGTCCACCGATCACGGCCCGTTGCGCGCAGCGATTGCAGCGCGCTATGGTCTGGATGCCGGTCGCATTATTTGCGGGGCCGGTTCCGATGAGGTGATTTCCTTTCTGTGTCAGGCCTATGCCGGTCCCGGTGACGAAGTGCTGTATAGCCAGCACGGGTTCTTGATGTATCGCATATCGGCGCTGGCGGCGGGGGCGACACCGGTTGCGGCACCTGAACGCGACCGCACCACGAATGTGGATGCACTTCTTGCCGCCTGCACTAAGCGCACAAAGCTTGTATTTATCGCCAACCCCAATAACCCTACAGGGACAATGATCCCGATTTCGGAACTTGAACGCCTTGCGAAAAAGCTGCCAGCGCAGGCATTGCTGGTTCTTGATGGTGCCTATGCCGAATATGCCGAAGGTTATGATGGCGGCGCGGCCCTTGTCGATCAACGCCAGAATGTGGTGATGACGCGCACCTTCTCTAAGCTGTTTGGTCTGGGGGGCTTGCGTGTGGGCTGGGGCTATGGGCCGCAACATGTCATTGATGTTCTGGGGCGGGTCCGCGGCCCGTTCAACCTGTCGACCACGCAGCAGGATGTGGCCGAAGCAGCCCTTGCCGATGAGGCGCATATATCACGCAGCCTGGCCGAGAATGCGCGAATGCGCACATGGCTGGCCGACCGTCTGAACGCCATAGGCGTTGCGACAGATCCATCCTATGCGAATTTTGTTCTGGCCCGTTTCAAGGACCCAGCGCAGGCCAACGCGTGCAACACGGCATTACTGGCGGGCGGTTTGATTGTGCGCAAGGTGGACAGCTATGGCCTGCCGGAATGCCTGCGTATTACCATAGGCGACGAATCCGCGTGCCGGCGCGTGCTGCATGTCATCACCCAATTCATGGAGCAGCAGGCATGAGCGCAATATACAAGCGCGTCGCATTCATTGGTCTGGGGTTGATTGCATCCTCCATGGCGCATGCCATCCGGCGCGCCGGGCTGGCAGAACATATCGCTGGCACCGCGCGTTCGCCCGAAACCCGACAGGTTGCGCTTGAAATCGGGCTGGTTGATGCCGTCTTTGACACGGCGGCAGAAGCGGTCAGTGGCGCGGATCTGGTGGTGCTGTGCGTGCCGGTTGGTGCCATGGCCGACATTGCCCGCGAAATTGCACCCCATCTGGATGCCGGGGTGACCGTCACGGATGTCGGTTCGGTCAAGCAGGCGGTGATTGACGCGGTCGCCCCCCACCTGCCGGATCATGCCCATTTCATACCCGGCCATCCGCTGGCAGGGACCGAACATTCCGGGCCCCGCGCGGGCTTTGCGGAATTGTTCGACAATCGCTGGTGTATCCTGACCCCGGTTGACGGCGGCGACAGTCCTGAACTTCAGCGGCTGATCGCCTTCTGGCAGGGTATCGGCGCGCATGTCGATCTGATGGACCCGCCGCATCATGATCTTGTGCTGGCCGTCACCAGCCACACGCCGCATCTGATCGCCTATACAATGGTCGGTGTGGCCGATGACCTGCGCCGTGTCACCGATAGCGAAGTGATCAAGTATTCCGCGGCGGGGTTTCGGGATTTCACGCGTATCGCGGCGTCTGACCCGACAATGTGGCGTGATGTGTTCCTGACCAACAAGGATGCCACCCTGGAGGTGCTGGGCCGCTTCACAGAAGAGCTGTTCGCCCTTCAACGTGCGATTCGTACCGGCGACGGCGCATTGCTTCATGACTACTTCTCGCGCACCCGTGCGATTCGCAGGGGAATCATCGAAGCGGGTCAGGATACGGCTGCCCCCGATTTCGGGCGCGCAAAGCGCTGAGGGACAATAATTGTGCGGTTTTTCATGCTTTCGGCGGCCCGGACGGGCCGCCGCTTTGCGTTGCGGTGATGCACGGAAGCAAGATCACCTGTCTTGCGGCGGGTGCGGGGGATGCAATGGAATTGTTGTGCGCGCGCCAACCCTCATATTTATAGGGGTATCCGCTGCGTCAGTCGATTTTTTCGCGGTTTTTTACATTTTCCTCTTGCGTGTGAAAGAGTGATTGCCTAGATAGCGCTTCACCGGCGGCGGGAAGCTGCTGGTTGCCTTGGGCGGCTTGATGCGGAAGTGTTATTGCTGTTTTGGGTTTGAGATTTAGGGACAGGTATGCATGTGGATGCGCCTTATGTATGGCGCTTCTTACGTGTGTTTTTGTTTCTGTGCTGTTTGAAATTTTTGGAAACTTGAAGAGATATGTGGGCGGTTTGGTCTATTTCGATGGATCGGCCTGACACATATCGGCTCGCTAGGGTGGTTTCGGCTGCCCGATGATGTGAGTGTCAGCTTCACTGTTTTGCGGCTTTTGTTTCTTTGGAACGGAAGCACAGAACAGAGATAACGTGGTCGGATGTAATGTCTGATCATGTGATATGTGCTTGGGTTTGACGTCAAGGATATGGATTTCGGTCCATTTCAACTTGAGAGTTTGATCCTGGCTCAGAACGAACGCTGGCGGCAGGCTTA